>JAYUWZ010000666.1:0-15712 GCA_043753265.1 Verrucomicrobiaceae bacterium | reverse complement strand
TCCATTCCAAATCGTACGGCACGCAAATGCTGGAAGCGCTGCCCGCACCTCTTCCTCCACCGCTTGGGCACAGGCGACCAACAGATCTGCGTCGCCCGCCTGGAGACTGCGGAAATCGACCGGCCAGCCACCTTCCAGATTGTGCACGTGCAGCATGAGCGGAATACCCAGCGCACGAATGGCGCGGGCTTGCGCAGCACGGATGAGATGCGCGTGAATCACATCCGCTCCGAAAGCAAGGGCGCCCTCCCCAATCGCAGCCGCGCGCGCTTCCGGGGTGTTGGCGATGTGCGACAAATCCACCATTCCCCGCGGCGCGGGATACGGCTCCCGCGTGGGCTTTCCGAGCACCACTAAAGCGGAGGCAACGCAATGGTCGGGCAGGCAGTCCACAAGATCGAGCGCCACCCGCTCCGCCCCGCCGATCTGGATTGTTGTCACCACTTCCAGCACCCGAAGACGATCCGAGCGATGCGCGTCAAACTCGGGCAGATGCACCATGCGCACTCCCGAGCGAGCAAACGCCCGCCATGCTTTTGCGAGGCCGCCATGCCGCGTCAAAAGTGCGCCGAGCCGCTTTGCGGCAACCAGCGACAGCAGCATGGCCGGAGGCAGCGGCGGGTGCTGCGACCACCACGGAAGCCGTGAAAAATCGCCCCCGCATCGTGCAAACATGCGTTGCCATATCGCGCTTCCTTTCTCCGCGCCCAGCGCCACCCATTCGCCACTCGCCGGCAAATCCGGCACTCGTCCACGCGAGGCAAACCAAACACCCGCCTCGGCAATCGCCACATTGCGCCGCGCTCCATCGAGCGCCTGCACCAGCACTTCGGACGAAGGCAGTGCCGCGGATACCGAGCCCCCAGCCTGGCGCAGTGCGCGCGCCGTACGGGGGAGGAGCAACGCATCACTGCCATGCACCCATCCATCGAATGAGGTGCCGCTCAGCAGACTGCTCATAGGCTAGTAGGCGGACGGAAATCCCGAGGAAATCCCGCGCCGTCTGCGTTCCTCCCTTTCCCTCTCCTCCTCCGCGCGGCGATCCCGGTCGTCGCGATCACCGATGGCCATGCCTGCGAGACCAGCCATGCCGGTGAGCCCGGGATCGAGATCGTTATCCCTGCTTCCGCCGACTTGCGAGACAGACACGCTCATCGGCCGGTTCCCCGTGAAAACGAAATGGCCATCCGCGCCGGGACGGTACTCAAATGTGCGCGACGAACTCGTGGAAGTGCCCACCCACTCGGCCTTCAGCAGCGTGCCTACAGGGACATCGCCCATCACCCAGAAACCGTCCTCCTTCACACGGATGCGAAAGGCGTCATCCGACTGCCGGGGCTTGTGGATCGACGAGGCCATGCTCGTTGCAAGCCCTGCGCCCAGGCCCCCGACGGAGTCGAAGTTCGTTCGCGATCCGATGAACTTCCGCAGGATCATAATGATCGCCGCGCCCGCGACGCCCAGCATCGCCCACATTCCAAGCCGGCTGCCAGTGCTCGATGTTTCGGGCTCCGCGTGATGATGCGAATAGTCGGATGCCGGCTGGGGACGATTCCTCACGGGCGGGGCCGGCTCATTCGCGGATGGCGGAGTGTCCAGTTCCAGCTTGGGCGTGGGGGGAGTTGCAGGCCGCACCGGGGGTGTGGCAGCGGGAGCCACGGGCGCATCGAAGGCCACCACCCGGAATCCATTGTCGGCATTCCGGCTGCCCGGATCATTGCGAAACCGCTTGGCCGGGCGCGCCTCTGCCGCAGGCCTGCTGAACGCACCACCACGCAACACGCGGCGCGGTTTGTCGGATAGGTTTTTGTTGGTCTGCATCGGATCTGCCACCGGCCCGCTCGCATAGGGCGCGTACCAATCCTCGCACCACTCCCATGCATTTCCGAGCATGTCCTGCAGACCGTATCCATTGGGAGCATTGGAGCCCGCCGGTTGCGTGCCGCCGGGCGAATTCCCCGCGTGCCACGCCTCACCCGCATTGCCGCCGCCCAGGCTCGCAAACTCCCACTGCGCCTCGGCGGGCAGTGCAATCTTGCGTCCCGACTGCCGCGAGAGCCATGTACAAAAAGCGGTGGCATCCGTGAAATCAACCATCACCACAGGATGCTCATCCGTCTGCGGAAAACCGGGCGTGCGCCAAGTATAGCGCTTGTTTTGCACGAGCTTGCCAGACTCCCAGCCAAATCCACCCGACGTCCCTTTTTCCGCTTCCGTGCGAAAATTCGTTGCCTGCACAAAGCGCGCAAACTGGCCGCGGGTTACCGGCAGCTTTGCCATGTAAAATGGCCGCGTGATTTTCACCTCGCGCACGAGTTCGTCCGGCCCGCGCCCGGCCAATCCCTCCGGGGAGCCCTGCGAAAAAGTGCCCGGCTCCACGCGGATGAACTCCATCCTCTGCCCGCCACCCAGATCGACATTAAGAGTCTGCTGCGCATGCAGGGTCGCAGCGCCAACGGCCAAGACGAGGAAGGGACGCATCATACAGCCGCTCATGCATCATCGCCGCCGCCATGTCGAAGTGATTTCAATAAAAGCGTGCCACCAAAGTAGGCGAGGTTTCCAACCTCGCTCGGCAGCGCAACCATTAGAGGAACATCGAGATAGCTTCAGTCGCTGAGAACGTTCGGAACTGTGAACTCGGCAACGCAGGAAGGCCCCACGCGTTCCGCGAAACCTGCATTGGAATACACTCCCCCAATCACTGTCATGTTGAGGGAGCTTTAAGCGACTGAAACATCCCGTTGAATTCAAAAGCTTGGGATCGCCATGAACTCCACGGGATTCTTCAGTCGCTGGAAGCTCCCTCAGAATGACAGTGGTTAGGTAACGGGGCTCCGTAGAAATTGGCCACAATCTTGTTTCTCCTCATTGATCCCGCGCTGATCCCGCGTCCACTTCCTACACACCCCTGAACAAAATCTCTCCATCGCTGTCCAACTGTGGAACCATCCCTGCACAACTTTTTTACAAGTGCCGCGTATGGCCCTGACAATCTCCTGTTCCCCAACCGTCAAACTATTCCTCAAATGAAGTTCGCCCAATTCCTCACTACGCTTTGGCTGGCGTTCGCGTCGCTCGTTACCGCCCAGGAAGCCGCGCCGCCCGTCGCGCCTCCGCCAGGCACCCCGCCACCCAAGGTGATCACGAGGGAAAACACGATCTACGTTCCTTTCGAAAAGCTGGAGGAAGTGTTCGAGGGCCAGGAGCAGGGTGTGTTTCTCCCGTACCGCGAGTTTCTGGAGATGTGGAACAAGCTGAATCTCCCCGACAAATTGAAGAAAACAGAGCCCCCGGTGGATGGCGTACTCGCGGGTGCGAAGTATGCAGGGACGGTGATTGGCGATGTGGCGGAAATCAAAGCCACGCTGAATTTTGAAGCGCTGAAAGAGGGCTGGTCTTCGCTCAAGCTGGGCACGGGCGACCTGGGCCTCGCCGAGGCAAAGACCACCGCGCTGCTGAATGCCGCAGCAGATGGCCACGAGATCATCTTTCCCAACAAAGGCGCCTACACCCTGGAGGCAACGGTCTTCGGACGCGTGAGCCGGGACAAGGGTCGAGCGACGCTCACCCTGAAACTGCCAAAGACCGCGGTATCGCAATTCGAACTTACCGTTCCGGACAAGGGGCTGGAGTTTGAGGTGAAGCCCGCGTCGGCCTTCAGCGCGGTCGAGCAGGAGGCCGGGACGAAGCTGGCAGTATACTTTGGTGCGTCGCAGGAGGTGACCATTTCGTGGACCAAGAAGGGCGGCGAGACGGCGCTGCCCGCCCTGCTCTTTGCGGATGTCTCCACTGATGTGAGGGTGAGCGCGGGAGCGTTGCGCGCCGACGCCACCGTGAGCTATCGCATCCTCCGCGCGGGCGTCACCGAACTCGGCCTCGTCGTGCCCGAAGGATTTCAAGTGCTCGCCGTGGAGGGGCAGAATGTGAAGGAGTGGGCAATCCTGCCGGGCGGCGCGCTGGCGGCAGACAAGGTCCAGCAGCCCATCTCGATCAAACTGCACACTCCGGCAAAGGACTCCTACTCGCTGAAGCTCCGCCTCGAAGCCCCGCTCGGCGTGCTCCCGCAGAAGGTGAAGCTGCCAGAGATTCGCGCCACGGGAGTCGAGCGCCAGAGCGGCAGTGTCGCAGTGGTGGCCGATGGTGATCTCGTCGTGGAGCCCTCGGAATTGCAAGGCCTCACGCAACAGGCTGTCGCAGTGATGAAAGACGGACGCCCCCAACCGGGCCTCGTGGCGAGCTATCGCTACCTGCGCCTGCCCTACGCGGGAACACTGACAGTCACACAGGCCAAGCCCCAGGTAGAAGTGACAACCCACACCCTGCTCACGGTGGGCACGGATGCAACCACTCTCGCGGCGACATTTGAATACACCGTGAAAAAGGCAGGCATCTTCGGAGTGCAGATCGAACTGCCGCCCGGCTTCCCGCAATCGGAGGCCACGGGCACCATGGTGGAGAGCAGCACGGTGAGCGACGTGGGCGGAAAGAAGGTGCTGAACGTGAAATTCAAGGAGCGGCAGATCGGCCAGTTTTCCTTCACCACTTTTGGCGAGGCGCTCCGCGCAAAGGCCGACGACACAGTGGCGGTGCCGATTTTCAATCCACTAGGCGTGGAACGCCACGAGGCAAAAGCAGGCCTGGCAATCCACGTAAGCCTGAAGGCAAACACCACGGACCGCGGCGATCTGCGCGAGGAGGATATCCGCAATCTGGAGTATCTCGTTCCCACGGATGCCGCCAAGACGCCCCTCACGATTGGATTCCGCTATCGCGCGCAGGGCGCCGCGCCGGTCAAGCCCGCCCAGGTCGCCTTCGAGCTGCGCAAGCCGCGTGTCTCCGCAGAGGTGCTCACGATGCTGGACATTCGCGAGACGCTCACCAAACACGCGTGGACGGTGAAGTACCACGTGGAATTCGCGGGGGTGAACGAGTTCTCCATCGAGGTGCCCAAGGCCATTGCCGACGACCTGCAAATCCTGGGCGCACAAATCAAAGAGCGCATCAAGACGGAGGCAAAGGATGACAAGGGCCAGCCCACAGGCACGGTGATCTGGCGCGTGGTGCTGCAGGACAAGGTGCTCGGCGATTACGTGCTGAGTTTTTCCCATGATGCGGCACGAGCCGAGCAAAAGCCCGAGGGCATCGCGGTGGCGCTGCACGAAATCAAGGCGCTCGGCGTATTTCGCGAGACAGGCCAGATCGCCGTGCTGAAAGACGGCAACCTGGAAATCACCAAGAGCGATACGAAGGGCATCGAACTCATCGACCCGAAGGAACTCGATCGCGCCTTGCAGGGGGACGGCATTTTTCTCGCCTACAAATACAGCCAGCACCCGCTGGCGCTGAATCTCAGCGTCTCCAAGAACGCCTACCTCGACGTGCCCCAGGCCGTGGTGACGTATGCGGTGCTCACCACGGTGGTGGCCGAGGACGAGGCCGAGACGACCGAGGTGGTCTACTGGGTGAAGAACAACTCGCAGCAGTTTTTCAGCGTGCAGCTCCCCACTCGCAACGGCAAGGCGGCACGGCTGCTCAGCGACGCATTTGTGGATGGCGTGCCCCAGCAGCCCAGCAAACGCCCAGACAAAAACGAAGTGCTCATCCGTCTGCCTGCGAAGCGCGCGAGCAATGCGGAGTTCTCCGTTCGGTTCGTGTATGAAGTGCCGAGCGCCAAGCCCGGCGAGAAACTCGGCTGGCGTGGTTCATTCGATCTTCAGCCCCCGCAGCTCGCGGACGTGAAAGTACTGCAAACCAAGTGGACGCTCTATCTCCCCACCTCGCACCGTTACCTCGGGTTCGGCGGCGCGATGCGGGAGAAATTCGACGCGGCATCCATCCGCCGCTGGCCGCGCATCCTGTGGGCGGTGGCCCAGCGCCTGAGCCCTGCCAGCGTGGGCGAAGGCAGCGCGGTGACCTCGCAGCCCCCGGCCCTCCCCGAGGCCCGTGGCGCTGGCTTCGATGCCCCGCTCCGCATCGAGGGCGGCCGCTATGAACTGCGCCGCATGGAATCGCCCGCCGCAGTAAAGGTGAGTTTTCGCGGAAAGACTTACTCCTTCATCGTGGAGGCTTTCGCGGGACTGCTCGCCTTCATCGGCGGTGCCGCATTGCTGCGGAAAGGACCGGGCGAACGATGGGGCTTTTTCCTCGTCGTCGGCATCGGCGCGTTGATCATTTCCGGCGCGGTGAATCCCCGTGGCGCAGGCATCTGGCAGTCCATCTTTGCCGGTTCTCTCGCCGCAGCCATTCTGTGGTGCGCACTCGCATGCTGGAAAGCCTGGTGCAGGCTGATGCCCAAGGCTCCGAGCCCGCGCCCTGCATATGCCGCACCGGCACCCCGCGCGAGCGTTCCCACGCAAGCCGCCGCTCCCACGCCTTCCGCAACCATTGCGCCGGAATCTCCAGTTCCGACGACTCCAGAGCCAGTTCCAGCGACTTCGGAAATTCCGGAAACTCCCGCAGTAGCAACAACGCCAACAGCTCCAACAACTCCCACAGAGCTAGAAGCGCCAGAAGCTCCCCAGCCTGCAAAGAAGCCCAGGAAGCCAAAAGAGCCGCCGCAAACACCCCCGACCGCTCCCTCCATTTAACGCGCCATGAAGATTCACGCATTTCCTTCGCGGCGTCGTTGGAGCGCTGCCTTGCTGCCAGCGTTGCTGGGAGTCGTCAGCATCGGGGTCTGCGCAGAGCCCGCACAAAATGCGGCCGCTGCGGAACGCCCCACGGACACGCCGCCGGATCGCCGCGAACTCTGGGTGCCGATGGACAAGCTCGGCTCGGTGATCGCCGCTGAGAAGGCAGTGATCCTTTCGCGCGAGCAATACGAGACGCTGCTCAGGGATTCCGGAGTGGATAAGCCCCTGCCCATCCTGCCGCCACGCGCCGCCGCGCTCACCTCCACAAACTACACCGCGAAAATTGACGGCAAGACCGCAGTCATCACCGCTGACGTACGCGTCACCGTGCTGGGTGATGCATGGGCGGAGATTCCCTTGCACTTTCCCGGCGCTGCGCTGGGGGACGTGAAGCTCGACGACAAGAGCGCTCTCTCCACGAGCGAGCTGGATGGACCCAACCCGGCAGGCGTGAAAGCGACAAAGGAGAAAGGCCCGTCCGTCCTGCTCCTGCGAGGCAAAGGCGAGCACGTGCTTTCATTTACGCTCACAGCCCCCATCCAGGCCGGGGCAGGTCAAAGCATCCTGGCCATCGTGCTCCCACCCACTGGTGCGGGCGCGTTCACCCTTGCCCTTCCGCCCGCGACAAAGGTCGAGACATCCGCACTCCCGGTGAAGACCGTCGCCGCGGATGGCGCGACCCGTGCCACCGTCGCGCTGACCGCGCTGCCCAATACCATCGCGCTGTCCTGGCGCGCCACCGACGCCGTGGGCGCGATGAAAACCCCGGCAGTGGCCACGGGTGTATTTCGCTATGTGATCGATTCGGAAAAGATCGACGCCGCTTTCGGTTTCCACTTCGCCAGCAACCTTGGCGATCTGCCGGGCACGTTTGAATTCACGCTTCCACCCGATGCAAAGATTCTCGGCGTGGAGGCCGCGGAGCTTGCGGGATGGGAGGCAAAGGACGGAAAAGTAACCGCCCGCATGCAGCCCGGAGAGCGGCGCGAGGTGGACTTGCGCGTGGCGGTGGAAATGCCCGCACTCGCAAAGGAAGCAAAGGCCACGGTCACTCTGCCCGTCCCGCAGATTGACGGCGCACAGCGCATGGAGGGGGAATTCACCATCGTCGCAGGCGACGACGTGGTGGTCAAAGAAGTGACCACGGATGGATCCACCCATCGCTTCCCGGCAGCCGAGGATCAAGGAGGCCGCACCTACTCCGCAGTCTATGAATTTCGGAGCCGCCCAACTCCACCACGCGTCACCCTCGAGCGCGCGCAGCCAAAGCTGGAGGCCGATCTCGACACACTCGTGGCCTTTCGCACGGATGCAATCCACGTCGAGCGCACCATCACGCTTCGCGACGATCGGGGCCGGCGATTTTCGGCAGTCATCACCCTGCCCGATGGTGAGGAGTTGATCACGGTGCGACAGGTCATCCCGGTAGCCGGGCAGACATACAATAACCAGTCCGCCGCGCCTCTCTCGGAGAGCGAGCCCGAGTGGCGCGCGGAGAAAAACGCGATCACCATCACGTGGGCGGATCAGACCGCCGCACCGCGCGTGTTCAAGTTGCGCAGCCGCATTGAGCCCGCCCAGTGGACTCAGCTCCCGGCAGAGGGTGTGCAGTTTCCTTTGCGCGACGCGAAGATCGACGGTGCGGCAAAAGTGACCGGCTACATCGCCCTCGTGGCGGATCCCGCCTATCGCCTGGAGGCAGCGCCCGGCGAGACGCTCGAGCGCCGCGATGGCCGCTCCACTCCGGTGCGCGGGGATTTTGCATGGTTTCGTCGCGACGTGTTTGAGTTGGGTGTGCGCATCTACAAGCGCCCCGCCGAGGTCCTCGCAGCACTCACCGGCTACGCACTGCCGCTGGAGGGCGTGCTCGATTTGCACGCGACGATGAACTACCAGTTCCTGCACGGCGGCACGCGCTCTGTGCGGCTCCGGGTGCCCGCGGGCATTGCGGCCAACTTTCAATTCGACGGCCCGCAGATCGCCGAGCGCACACTGGCGCAGGATGTCTGGACGATCACTTTTCAAAAGGAGCTCACCGGTCCCTACGCGCTCAATATTACTGCGCAAGTGCCCGTGCCGAAAGTCGCCGAGACAGGCAAAGGCCACGGCTATTCCTTCGCGGTAAAAGTCCCGGTCATTGCACCACTCGACGTGGCCCGCGCCAGCGGCCTGTGGGCCGTGGAGGCAAACACGGAAACCGAGATTGGCTTCGACGCTCCCGGCCTGAACGAACTCGACACCCTGCTCGCGCCACGGCTTGCGAATTACCAGCCCAAGCACCGGATCATCGGTGTATTCGGCTGGCTCGGTGCGGACTACTCGCTCAGCCTGCGCGGCGTCCGCCACATGCCCGCCCCCGTGCTGAACACCGTGGTGGACGCGATGGAACTCGACACCATCACCAGCCCGGGCGGCCTGCACCGCCATCAGGCATACCTGCAACTCCGCACCGCAGGTGAACAGTATCTCGATGTGGCCCTGCCCGCCGGCTCCACACTGCTTTCGCTCGCAGTGGATGGCGAACCGGTGAAGCCCGTCGCGGCAACCTCGCAAGGCGCAAGCCTCGTGCGCGTGCAGCTCCCGGCGAAACGGAATGCCAACACAGAGATCCTCGTAATCGTGGTCTACGAGACCCCCGCTGCGGCATGGGGCAGCAGCGGCTTTCTCGCAATGGCCGCCCCTGCCATTAGCCGCGACATCCCCATCCTGCGCAGCAAATGGCGTGTATGGCTCCCAGAAGGCTTCGAATTCAGCCACTACAAAAGCAACCTGCGCACACCGAAAAAGGAAGACGAGGAACTCCTGTTCGTGACCCTTGCACGGAACATCGGCGAGTACACTATTTTCCCCACGCTCAGCGCAAAGCGCTCCTTCTCCGACGATGGCAGCAATGGAGAACGCCAGGCGGAACGCTCCCCATCCCCCCCGTCCGATCAAAGCGGAATGTCCGATCCGCGTCGCCTGGCTACCGCTCCCGAGACGCCGGCTCCGCTCGTAAGTCAGCCGCCTCCGAATTTCATCCCACCGACCCGGCCCGGCGCGGATGGGAGCAGGCCCCCAACTTCCGCTCAAGCCAGCCAGCAGCAAGGAATCGTCGCCGAAAAACCGAAACCCGTTCCCGTCGCACGCCGCACCGCAGGCCTTCTTCCCGTCATGCTGAGTCTCCCAAAATCCGGCAGCGCCCTGGTGTTTGAAGGGCTCTACGCCCCCACAAACGTTTCGCTGCAATACGACGACTGGTGGAGCCGCGCCCGGCGGCTCTGGCTGTGGTTCGTCGCGGGAGGTATTCTCTTTTATGTCACAGGCCGGCGGCGACCTTGGATGCGAACGCTCTGGGCGCTGCTGCTGCTCACGGCAATTCCACTTTGTCTCCTGCCCACATGGACCGCTGTGTGCAATGCGCTGCTGGGCGGATGGCTCACAGGCCTGGTGCTGGATCGCGTCGCGGTCCGCTTCATTATTCGTTCCCCAAAGGAGGTGCTCGCGTGAAAATACTATCCCGTTGGAAAAATGTGATTCAGTCGGTCCTTTGGTGCGCGACGCTGCTGTTTTCAAGCACCGCCTCGCATGCGGAAGATGAGGAGGATACACTGCCTCGCGCAAAGGACACAGTCATCGTCCCCTACGATCCGAAGAAGCCGGTGCGCGGCCAGAAGCCGGACAAGCTCTACGTCCCCTACGAGCGCTTTCTGGAGCTATGGGAGGCTGCCAAGGAGGCCCGCGCAGCGGCAAAGCCCGAGGACGCCCCGCGCGCCTTCGCAATCTCCAGCGCCCGCTACGAGGCACGCATCGAAGCGGAACGCGTGGCGGTTTCCCTCACGATGGATCTCACCACCTACAACGAGGAGTGGGTCTCGGTTCCGCTGCCCTTCAATGTGCGCCTTGCCACGCTCACTCTCGATGGAAAGCCGGTGTCCCTGAGCGATGGAAATCTGCTCGTTCCCACGCCGGGCCGCCACGCGCTGGCAGGCCAGTTCGAGGTCTTGCTCGCACCGGGGCAGCGCCAGTTCGCATGGACAGTGCCTCCGGCGGTCGCGACGCGCCTCGTGCTCACGCTGCCAGACACCCGCTGGACTGCCGCGGTGCAGCCTGGTGCGGGAGTGATTGAGCAGGTCATCGATGGAAAGAAAACCATCTCCGCCGCGCTTGGCGATGCCAGCCGCATCGAGGTCACGCTCGTGGAGGCCGAGTCGGCAGGTCACGCCGCAGCAACGGAGCCCGCAGCCGCGGAACTGAAAACCATGATCCTCGCCCACGGTGCGTTCGAACGAATCGTCACCGCCGTGGATTTCTCCCATCCCGGTGCATCGCGCGAAACGTACTCGGTGCGTTTTCCCCGCGGACTCGCCCTCGTGGATATCGAGGCGCCCGGACTTCGCGCATGGAAACTCGCGGATGCCGCAGACGGCCAGACACTCGAACTGACCCTCGCCGAGCCGGTGAAGGATGCCGCCTCCATTACCCTCGTTACAGAGCGAGGCATCGCGCTGCCCTCCCAGCAAACCGCCCCGGTTTTCACCGCGGGCGCGCGGCGCAATGAGCGCGTCACCCTTCTCGCATCGCAGCAGGGCGTGGATCTCAAGCCGGCGGCAGGAGCGGGATTGCGCCAGCTAGAGCGTACGGAAATCAAGAATCCCCTGGGATGGAAGGAAGTCGGGGATAGTGCAGTCGCAGGCGTATGGGCCGGCGACGGCGCTCTCACCTACCAGGTCTCCATCGCACCGCTGAAGCACGAAGCCACGGTCCACTACGTCTATCAGGTGAACCGGCGGAAGATCGAACTCGTCGCGGCGATGCAGTTGCAAGCAAAGGGCGGCCCACTTTTCGATGCCGCAGTCTCGCTACCCGCGGGCTTCGAGGTCATGTCCGTGGACAGTCCGCGCCTGCAGAGCTGGTGGCTCGAGGGAGGAAAGCTCCGCGTGCGCTTCCTCGGCGCCACGCCGGTCACTACTCCCCTGGTGCTCCACCTCGTGCGCCTCTACCCCACCGCTCCGCAGCAGCTCGACGTGCAGCCGCTCGTGTTGGATGGCTTTGCAAAAGTCACGGGGGATGCCGTGATCGCCGCTCACAAGGGCGTGGATGCCCTGCTTAAACTTAAGGACGGAGGCGAGGCCAAGGAACTCGACGCCGCAAACGCCGCGACGGATTTCCAAATCCTGCCTCCGCTGGAGCGCAAGCGCGGCTTCACTTTCAAGGGCCAGGCATTTGCGGGGCAGGTCGCTCTCACCTCACTGCCCGCGCGCTGGAATGCCTCATGGGTGCTGCACGCGCAGGCACACGAGGCGTGGGCCTCGCTGTCGCTTAAGGCCCAGCTCACGCTTCGCCAGGGCAGCGTGGATTCCACGACCTTCTCACTTCCCGCAAAATTTCCCGAGGCCCGCGTGGGCGGCTCCGAGGTGCGCGAGTCCCGCGCGAAAGTCGTGGGCGATCGCCGCGTGTACGAGGTGCATTTTCACGACGACGTCTATGAAACCGTGGACTTCACAGTGGATGTCGAGGCGCCCATGACCGGCGAACTGCTCCTTCCATCGCCCGACTTTCCCGGAGCACAAATCGTCACCGGGTTTGTCGTCGCGGACAACGCCAGCGAGTACGAGATGAAGCTGAAGACCGAGGGCGTGGAACCCGTGCGCGTGGAGGAAATGCCATGGCAGCCCGTGGTGACCAAGAGCGCGGGAGTGTTCCGCGTGCAGTCATCGTGGAAGGTGGGAATGACCGCCGAGAAGCTGGAAAAGACCGAGTCGCGCAGCGCCTACTGCGCGTGGGCCGAGATGACGACCTCGCTCCGCCGCGATGGCATGGAGTGGCACAAGGCCGTGTGGCACCTGCAAAACCGCTCGCTGCAATTTCTGCCCGTGGCATTGCCGCCGGGCGCCGAGCTGGTGAGCGCCCGCGTTGGCGGACAGGGCGTGCGCGCAGATTCCGGCACAGTCGCAGGCCGGGCTGCCATTCTCGTCCCATTGATTCGTACGCGCCCCGGCGACATCAGCTACGATGTGGAACTCGTCTGGCGCAGAACCGGTAAAAAGCTGGAGAATCGCGATTCGCGCAAATTCGACGACGCGGAGCTCATCGGCATCACCGTGGAGCAAACTTTCTGGAACGTGTGGCTGCCCGAGGAACGCGAAGTGACAAATGCCAGCGGCAACATGGCCGAGGTCATCGAAGCCGCGCGCGAAGTCGAAAAAGGCCGCGCCGCGGTGGAGGAACTCAAGGGACTCAACAAGCTGCTGAAGTCGGAAAAACTCGACCTCGCAACGTGGCAGAACGCGCAGAGAAACTTTGACCTCAATTGCGCGGTGGTGGAGACACAGTTTACCAGCAACCAGAAGAAATTGCAGGTAGCCCGCCCTTCCATTTCCTCCGCCACAAAACCAACCAAGCAGCAAGTGGAGATGCAGTTCACCGATCTCAACGAGGCAAACATCATGGAGAGCGAGGAACTGAAAAAGGTCGTGGAGGAAAACCGCCGGTTGCAGGCTTATAATAACACCCGGTTTGCCCAACAGCGCGATCAGGCCGCACAGGCAGGAGTAGCTCAGCAGGCCATCGTAAACGCCCAGGCGGCAAATCCCGCCCTGCCCAATGCAGGCCCCGCCAACACCGCGCAACTCTACGCAATCCCCCAGCAACAGCTGCAACTGGATGGTGTGGTGAATAACGCCTACTCGGGCGCGACCAATCTCAATGCAGGCAACCTGAATATCAGCGGTAATGCGAATGCCGACGCCCGCTGGAAAATCAACCCCGCCAAGGGCGCGGCAGCGACGACGCCTGCGCCTGCGCAGAAACCAGGCGAGGGCAAATCGAACTATTACCTCAACGACAACATCGTGCTGAAGGAGGACAAGGAAACAACAGCCGCCCAGCCAGCTTCAAAATCGCGAATCGTAAGCGCAGACGCGGGGAAAAAAGCGGGCGATGTATTGGATCGCGCCATGCCGAAGGTGGGAGATGGCGAGCTCAATCTCAAGGGAGGCAAGGACGTAAGCGACTCGAAACCCTCCGGTCCCCCACCGACACCCGCACCCCAGGCCAACATTCCACAGCAGCAGCGACTCCGCACCACGAACGTGGCCCGTGGCAATCGCCTCCAACTCGAGGAGGAGCAAAAGCAGCAAATGCTCCAACAGCCCATGACGCCACCGGCCTCCCAGCCAATGCCCACGCAGCCCGCTCCAAATTTGCAGTCGCTCTCGATGGTGGATATCAACGCTCCCGCTCAAGGGCAGGGAGTGAGCCGTTCCTTTATGGGTTCAGGCCAGAACGTGCCGGTGCCGCAGTCCGCCACTCCTGCACCCAATAATCCCGCGGGTGCTGGAATCGGCGGAGGCGGATTTGCCATGCCAAATCCTCAGGAACCGCAGTCCGGCCTTGAAAACGCGGGCCGCGTTTCGCTCAGCGTGGATTTCCCCACCGAGGGCCACGTCTACCACTTCCAAAAAGTGAAGGCCAACGCAGCACTGGACCTGTCCATCGCCGACACCACCGTGCAGACACCGTGGAGCACCATCGCACTCTGCGCCGGAGCCGCAGCACTGCTGGCACTCATCAGCCGAATGACAAACAAACCCCGCCTCCGCCGCGCATAGTATGTAGTCCCGGCTTTGTCATTGTTTGGCATTCCCTAATCGCTGTCATCCTTAGAACCATGACACGGGCGTGATTGTTTGTGCGGAGATGAACCGAGACGTCCGAGACTCCAGTGGGCATCCGAGTCGAAGGTGGCGCGAAGCGCCTTTATAAAACAGTCATCCTGAGCGAGGAACGAGCCGAAGGACCTCACTTCGTCGCGGTGTGCGCGTGGGTAGGATAATCGTCCACATTCGCATAAAATATACCGTTCCACTTCGCCTCATTTTCAACACTTTTCAGCAGTGTTCATTAGCAGGGAGCTTTAATTACGCGACTGATTCGAGTGGAGCGAGAAAGCCTGCCGCAGGCAGCCCGAAGGGCGAGCGCGGAGCAACGAGGCAAACATCACGTCCGAATTCAAAAGCAGTGGGATCACCGTGAAGTACCACGGGATCCTTCAGTCGCTAAAAGCTTCTTCAAGGATGAAAGCGTAAAGAGAGGGTGAAAGGCACCTGCCTTAATGACTTATACTTCCCGTCGTCATCCGTCATTTTCAGTTGCATCCCCCCTCCCCACTACGTTTCCCTCCCCCGCGCATGGCCTCCCGCAAATGGAAAGTCTGACCACCGAGCAAGTGATCGCACTCGCTCCCGATGCCGCATCGGTGAAAGCAGGGCAGAGCCTGTCGAACCCCTCCAAATGGGTGTCGCTCGGACGCGCTGGCCGCTCCGTGTGGGGCGAATGCCAGGGCAGCGGAAAGGACCCGTATCGCACACAGGCGGACCTCGCAGGCCCCGCGTTTCATTGCTCCTGCCCCAGTCGTAAATTTCCCTGCAAACACGGGCTCGGCCTCCTGCTCATTCTCGCGGCAAACCCGGCGAAGGTAAAAGAAGCCCCGCACCCGCCATGGGTTGCTGAGTGGATCGCCAAACGCGACGCCAGCTCCGAAAAGAAAGCCGCCAAGGCGCAGGAGGAAACCGCACCGGCGGATCCCGAGACTGCCGCAAAGCGCGAGGCCGATCGCGAAAAGCGCGCAGCCAAGCGCGAGGATCGCGTGCGTGCCGGGCTTGCCGATTTGCAGACATGGCTTGGCGACTTGTTCCGCCAGGGCCTGGCGCACGCAAGGCAGCAGCCCTCTCAGTTTTTCGACGGCATGGCCGCGCGCATGGTGGATTCACAGGCGCCGGGCGTCGCGCGGCGCTTGCGCGAATGGCCGTCGCTGCTTGCCGGCGGCGGAGATTGGGCCGATCGCGTGCTGGAGGAAGCGGGCACCCTGCAATGGCTCCTGCACGGATTCGCCAATATCGAGACGCTGCCCGAGGGCCTGCGCGCGACCGTGCGCAATGCCATCGGCTGGACCGTCACCGAGCAGGAACTCACAGGCGCGGAAACGGTGAGGGACCGCTGGCAGGTCGTCGCACAGGCCGTCGAGGAAGAGGATAAGCTGCGCGTCCAGCGCACCTGGCTCATGGGCGAAACCACCCGCCGCCCCGCGCTCTGTC
>JAYUWZ010000665.1:0-3430 GCA_043753265.1 Verrucomicrobiaceae bacterium | reverse complement strand
GGCTGTCCATGGAAGGGAGAGAAGCAGCAGCAGAATGACGCGCATGAGGTGGATGTTCAGTGGGATGGTGCGATTTGGGAAGCTTTCAGCCGCTGTCCGATTCCGTGAGACAGGATTAACAAGATTGGCAGGATTAAACAGGATGGGCTGCTTGTGACTGTCGAAGTGGAATAGGGAAGAGGAGGGTTTCTGCGGTTGTTGCGCATATTGCAGCGAGGGCTTGGCGGGAATAACGGCGATGAGCCATCGCCGAAAATGCCGGGATGCAACGGGCTGGGTTGTGGTGTTTGGGAAATGGATTTGGAATATGTGCGATAAGTGCGATGGAACTGTAGAGCGCGAGGAGGTGGGGTTGTTGCAGTTGTTGCGCATTTTGCGCGGGGGTGGTTTTGGCAGTCGCGGTAGCCTTGAAATGAAATGTTCCACGTGTTCCACGGCGATTCGCGTGTGAGTAGCTTTGCGTTCCGCTACCGTGCTGTCCCTTTCCCCGTTCCATGGAAAGATGATGCCACATATTTTGTGGGATGCACGCCAGATTTCTGTGGGGCTCATTTCGAAGCGCGGGCCTTATTTGAGTTTCTTTGCTTCGCGCTCAATCAACTTCCTCAGATGCCGCCGATGGCAGCGGCTATCATCGTCACAATAGCAGCCGACGCTGATTGCTGTGCGCCGTGCAAGGTGGGCGAGCAACTGCACCGCTTGTCGCTTCTCCGCTTTGGCATAAAGTTCCCGCTCATAAGCAGCATAAAAATCATCGATCTCCAGACGCTTGCTCCGGCGCAGCAGTGCCGGGCTCGGTGCCAGCACAGGAAACCACACGTCGAAATAATCCTTCCATTCCTTCTTAAATGCGCCGCGCGGAGGTCGCCGCGTCGTCCCAATCCGCAGCCCTTCTCCGCGCTTGGGTGTGTCGCCGTAGTGAAAGGTGTGGAGTTTGAGTGGCAATTTCATTGCTACGGACAAGAGTGAACGGGCATCTAAAAGTTCGGTATCTGCAAAGCTGGTATCTGAGAGAATGCAATCTCCCCCTACGTCAGCCTTCTGCACTGGTATTACGCGCTATCGATCTTGTCGGCGAGCTTCGCAGACATTACTTCCATGCGTTCCCTATGCCCCAAGTTTTTATTAGCTATCGGCAGACCAGTGATTCGGAGCGTCGCCGAGTTCGCGCTTTGGCAGAACAACTTCGGGGTCGAGGTATTGAAGTCGTCATCGATCAATTCTATTTAGACGAGCATCCCGGGGGACCCAATGACGGATGGGACAAATGGAGCAGCGATTGGGCGCTTAGGAGTCAATTTGTGCTCATCGTCGGCACTCCAGAGTGGTTTGCATGCTTTGAGAAGTCTCAGCCGCCTGGGACAGGGCTCGGGGCGGCCTGTGAGGCGGATGATCTTCGCCATCGCATTTATCAGGCGGGCGGTACGGTCGAAAATATTCGGGTGGTTCTTTTCGAGGAGTCTGCCGTCCCGCATATCCCGCCGAAGCTTCAGCGCTATCACCGCTTTATGGGTGAGCGTGACGCGGAAAAGATCGCCTCATGGCTCCACAGCACCCATCCCATCGCAACTATTGGCGGTTCGGGCACCAAGGATGTCGATGCGCCGGAGCAGATGGTGCATTGCCTTTCCGTGGATCTCATCGGTTCCACGAAGCGCGGCCTGGAGCTTTTCACATGGGAGTTGGATCGCTTTAATCGGGCCTTGGTATCGCACATCCGGCCCCATCTGGAATCCTTGAGTTTGCACAGTGCAGTGGTGAAGTTTACCGGAGATGGATGGCTCGTGATGTCCACCGGATCGGCCTCGGAGCTTTGCTGCCTAGCACTTTTGTTTCGCGATGCCTTCCGGCAAGAGATGGCGCAGTTAAGTGGGCTGCCGGAGGATAAAATCCCGGCAATTCGCGCCTCGGTCTGTTGCGGTCGGGATATTGAAGTGACGACTCCCGCCGGTACAAAGGATTACGTGGGCGACAGCGCCCGCCGAGCGGTGCGGGCGTCTGGTCTTTGCGCTGACTCCGAAGTTCTTGTGGATGGCACCGTGAAAGGCGTTGTGAACCGCAATTTTGTCGTTGAGAAAGCAGACGTCACCACTTCGCGCAGCCTGCCTGCAAAATGGGAAGAAGAACTTGCGCTCTTCACACTCGTTCACATCAATCAAGGCGTCACGAGTTCGCAAGGTGCCCCAGCCTCGTTCATCTATACACTCGGCAAAACAGGGAATGCGAAAGCTGCGGTCAATGCGGGCTTCGCCTGGATCGAGCGGGTGGAACCCCCACCAGCGGCGACCCCTCAACGAGATTGGCAGGCCGGTAACAAGAACCCTGTCGAATCCCTGGAGCCGCTTCTCCGCCGTCCGGTCACCAAACAGGCCATTTTTTCTGCCCGGGAATGGAATCAAGTCTTGGATGCCTTGCCTGACTTTACGTCTGCCAAAGCGTTTGTCGGCAAGCTGCGTGAAAAGGGCCTTCCCCTAGATGTCGCTACACTCACCATTCTGGCAAGGAAGGCACCAAGCTTTGCTCAAGCGGCAGAGGTGGTCGCTCGAATGGGGGACGACGATGTGAAGGCAGACGTGTTCACCTTCAATACGTTGCTGAACAAGGCGGAAGGCTTTGAGCAGGGGGAGAAGGTATTGCGACTGATGGAGGAAGCCAAGGTGCCGCCTGACGTATTCTGCTTCACCACGCTGCTGAACAAGGCGGAGGGCTTTGAGCAGGGAGAGAAGGTATTGCGACTGATGGAGGAGGCCAAGGTCCCGCCTGACGTGTTCAGCTTCACCACCCTGCTGAACAAGGCGGAGAGCTTTGCTGAGGGGGAGAAGGTATTGCGACTGATGGAGGAAGCCAAGGTCCCGCCTGGCGTATTCTGCTTCACTACGCTGCTGAACAAAGCGGAGAGCTTTGCTAAGGGGAAGAAGGTATTGAGGCTGATGGAGGAGGCCAAGATCCCACCCAATGTGGTCAGCTTCACCACGCTGCTGAACAAGGCGGAGGGCTTTGAGCAGGGGGAGAAGGTATTGAGGCTGATGGAGGACGCCAAGATCCCGCCCAATGTAGTCACCTTCAACACTCTCTTCTCACGGGTCCCTGGGGTAAAAGCTGCCCGGGATATTCTTTCGTGGTATTATGCAATCCCTTACCACCCATCGGGCTCTCTCGATGCCCTATTAGTTGCGTTCAGAAAGGAGGGTCGCGTTGATGATGCGCTGGAGGTCATTCTTGATCATCCCCACTTGGGCGGGGCACCAAAGGTCCTCAAGCGGTGGGCGGAGCCAGCTCGCCAAAAATACCAGGATCTCATCGATAGCAATCCATCCCATCCCACCGCATATTTCGCCATGGGAGCTCTTTTTTTGACGTTCAAGGAGTGGAATGATGCGCGCGTCGTCTTGACGAAAGCCTTGGGCCTGGCTCCTCACCCGAAACAGCA
>JAYUWZ010000664.1:0-7326 GCA_043753265.1 Verrucomicrobiaceae bacterium | reverse complement strand
CTGCGCATTCTTCGCAGCCTCGGCGGCTTTCTCGGCCTGCTTCGCGGCTTCGCCCGATTGCTCGGCAGATTGCTGGTTCTCGCCCTGCTTGTCACCGCCTTGGTCGGCGGATTGCTTCGCAGTCGCCTGCGCCTGCTTTGCAGCGTCGGCGGAAGCCTTCGCCTTCTCTGCCGCTTCGCCCGCTTTTTGCGCGGCCGTCTCGGCAGACTTCGCGGCGTCGGCAGGATTATCAGCCTTGGCCATCTGCTCTGCGGCTTTCACCGCTTCCTTCGCAGCGCTCTCGGCTTCCTTGGCCAAGTCGCCCGCGGCATCGGCCTGCTTCTCGGCGGCTTCGTTGCCCGCGTTGTCGGCTTTCTGCTCGGCATTGTCGGCAGCCTGCTTGGCAGCCTTCGCGGCCTCGACGGCCTGCTTCGCCGCATCGGCGGCAGTCTGCGCGGCCTTTTGCTGCGCCTGCTTTTGCTCCTGCTGCTGCGAGGCATTGGCCTTCTCGGCCTGCTGCTTCACTTCATTGGCCACGGCCTTTTCCTGCTGGGCGGCCTGGTTGAGCTTTTGCTCGGCACCGGCGAGCGCATCCTTGGTGATGTCGCTCAGCTCTTTTTGCATGAGCGGATTATTCGGCAGCTTGGCCTCGAGCTCCTTGAGCAGCTCGGTCGCATTCTTCTGCGCCATCTCGGCGAGCATTTGCGCGTGGGCAAATTGCTTGTCGAGTTCGTCTTTTATCCCCAATTCCTTTTCGGCTTCGCGCAATGCCTCGCGGGTCTCCGCGAGCGGCTTGCCCTGCTCGATGGCCTCATAGTGCCCGGCGACCTGCTTGAGCGCTTCCTCCAGCTTTTTCTGCTGCTCCACCGCGCGCTCCAGGTCCGCCTTGGCCTGCTCCTTCTCGTCCGTCGTCGCATCCTGCAACGCCTGCTCGGCCTTTGGCGGCGGCTCCTTGAGCAGCGCCAGCGCATCGTCGGCATCGCGCATGAGTTCGCGCTGTTCCTTGTCCAAAATGTTCTGCTTGTTCGCCTCGGCGCGGATGAGGTCCTTCAGCGTCTCCACTTTCTGGTCGAGCTTTTGCTGGTCGGCGAGTTGCTGTTTGGCTTCAGCCTTTGCCTCCTCGGGCGTTTGCTTCTCCATCTTCTCCGCCTGCTCCTCGGTTTCCTTCTTTATTTCCTCCTGCTCCTTCGCGAGCGCCCCGGCGAGGTCGCTGATGGTTGGGGCCACCTTGGCGAGTTGCTTGCGCGCGTCGTCCATGTGCTTGCGCAGCAGGTCGAGCGCGAGCTTCACCTGTCCGGCAAGAATCTCCGCATCCGCCTTCGCGCTGGCCGGCATGCGCTCAATGTTCACGCGCTGATTCATTTCCTCGCCCAGGGTACGCCACGCGGAGTGCTGCTGCGCCTTCCAAAGGATTTGCTGCGCACCGTCGAAGGCCTTCTTCACTCCAGGGTCCGCCTTGTCGAAATCCTGCGGCTCGCTGAGCTTCAGCACCGTCGACTTGCCCGCCTTATCCACGACCGTGATTTCCGACAGGTCCTTGCCGTCCTTCTCCTTTTTCTCCAGAGTCACAAACTTCAAATCTGTCCCGGGAATCGCCGTGCCCACAACGACGAAAACCGTGCGGCTGCGTTGATCAACCGCGTTAATCTGCACTGTGATGTCCTTCGGATTCTGAGGGTTGATGTCATAGGCCGTGAACTTCAGTTTCACCCGCCCCTGGTCTTGATTGAACACCTCCGCCGCCTTGCCCAGCTCCTCGGGAATTACCCGCAGGCGGGCCTCCATCCAGCGCCAGTCGCGCGGCGATTGGGTGCGAGCGGCGAGGCTGCGAATGTCCCAGCGCTCGTTCGTCGCGAGGAAGTTGAGGCCGTCGAACATCTCCACCAAATTGTGTCCGCTCTCCAGCACGCGCAGGCTTCGGTCGAGCTCGGAGAATTTCTCCGCGAGCTTGGCCGGCTCGGTGCCGGGAGCCACGGCGTGCAGAGCCTCCAGCGCGGCGGTGGCGACACGCACATCGCCCACGAATTCATTATCCGCAGTGGTGCGAATCTCCTCCAGATCGCCGTGGGCCTTGAGCGATGCGCCGCGGATGGACCAGCGCGCATCGGCCATGACGGTCTGCGTCTCGGGCGTCATGTTCTTGTTGTTGCGCACGACCTCGATGTCGCGGGCAAGACTCAGCACGTGGCCGTAAGTCGGTCCCGCCTCGCGTGCAATCGCCTGCACCATCTCCACCGGCTTGTAGCCGACCTCGCGGTGCCACTCGGCAAACTGGCGAGCGTAATCCTTCTGCGAGCGGGCCATCTCCACAGTGGGCTCCAGCAGCAGCTTGGCGGTCGGCTCACCGGCGGCAAGCGCCTGCTCCAGCTTCACGCGGCGTTTGTTGAACGACGAGACCGTCTGCTTTGCGCGGTCGCGCAACTGGCTGCCCTGGCGCTCGGTGATGGGTGCCAGCAGGTCCTCGATCGCCTTGGTCTGCGTGAGCGACACGCGAAGGCGGCTCAGCAGAGGCTGCCACTTTTTCACATCGTTGCCGCTCGCGGTGGCGAGCTCGGCGAGGCGTTGCTGCTCGCGGGCGACCACCTGGCCATTCTCGGAAAGCACGGCGGCCTCCTCGGCCGTGGTGAAAGATTCCATCGCCTGCTCGGCGATGCGCGCACGGTTCAGCGCCGACTGGCAGGCCTCGGCGGCCTCATTGGCCAGTTCCTTTGCGCCGCCGATGGCGGGATTCGCGGCAAGCAAGTCCGCCACCGTCTTCGCGGCACGCGCGCCAAACGTATCGATGCGCGAAAGCTCCCGACCGAGCATCACTAGTTCCGCACTGATGTGCCCGGCGGGGGCATCGCGCAGGGCGCCACCCAGCGTGGACCAGGCTTGCGTAAATTTCGTCTCAAACTCCTCCACCGCTCCGCCAATCGCCACGGCGGCCTGGCGGCGCGCATCGGGGCTTTCCGAACCATGAATTTGCTCGCGCGAACGCTGCGCAGCCTTGGCCATCGCATCGGCACTGTCGGCGAGCGCATGGGTCGTGGCATTCAGCGCGCGCAGGGACTCCAGAGCCTGCAACCGGCGAAGCTCAAACCCCGCAGCGGTGATGGTCACTTGTAACGGGCGCGACTCGCCTTTGTTGCCCTTGAGGTCGGTGGCGACGAGCTTGGTGGTAATAAGATCACCGGGCTTCACACTGAGATCGTAGAGATCCCAGCGGTGCGAAATCGAAGCCTTCTGCCCGAGTCCCTCCTTGGTGATGACCGTCTCGCGCCATCCGCCATCGTTCACTTTTACGAGTTGCGCGATCTTGGCGAGCGCGAGGTCGTCGCTCGCATTGCCCAGCAGATCGACGAGTTCGTTATTGGCGAGAATGAGGTCGGCCTTGGGCTGCGTGAGTTCCACGGACGGCACGAGGTCGGGCTCGGCGCGCAGTTCGTTCTCGGGCGAAAACTTGTTTTCAAATCCCGTCTCGCTCGACACGAGATGCACGCGGTACGTGCCGCTCGCAGTGAGCGCCACGCGCGCGGACAGCGAGCCATCGGTGCCCGGCGTAAGAGCGATGACCTTGCTGTTCTTCCCCTGCTCCAGGCGCAGCTCCGCGTCCTTCACGGGTTGATTGGGGCGGAGCTTGATGTCCACCTCCGTGCCCTCCAGCGCGGCGAGACCGCCATCGGGCTCGGTCACCGTGCGGTCGGGGAGCTTGGCGTATTTGGGATAGCGATACGTCTTTTCAAACTGTGTGACATACGGGCGCTCGCGGGCATCCAGCGTGTAGTCGCGGCTCAGGTGGTCGCCGGCCTTGATGCGGTAAACGACGCTCTCGCGCTGCACCTGCACGGTCGCCGCAAATTTATCCCCGCCCAGCGGCGTCATCTGCACAATCTCCCCGCCGCTCTTGGTCTCGGCCACGAGGTTCGCCTTGTTCGTGAGCTGGCCGCTGATCTCGATAACCACGCGCACGGTATCGCCCTGGGGCACGATGAGGTCGCCGCCCGTGGGCTCGACCACATTCACCTTGGTGCGCGAGACGTTGGCGAGATTCGCATTCGGCATCAGCGCCCGCAGCAGCAGCGTGTGGAGCTGGCCATTCGTCAGCACCACGCCGACGACCACGAGTGCAATGATGATCGCCGCGACGCCAATGTAACGGCGGATAAGCGCGATGGGCAGCAGCGACTTCATCTGCATGCCCTCCATGCGCACGGCCACGTCCTTTTGCAGCAGTCCACTGAATTGCTCGGAATCAAACACCTCGCCCTTTGCCGAGCCGAGCTCGACGGCGGAGATGAGGTCCTCGCGCAGACGCGGCTCCGCGTGCTCGATGAGCCGCGCAAGCTGGCGCGAATCCGGCGCGTGCAAAAGCTGCGTAAGGCACTGCCGCCAGACCACGATGATGACCCCCAGGTACGCCGCCGCGCTGAGCGCATAGCGCACCCACTTTGGCAGGAAGACGCCGAAGTAGGCGGTGGACGCGAAGTCGACTGTAGCCACGACAATCATCGTGAAAAACAGCATGGCAATCGCAGCCATGACGCCACGCAGGACGATGAGGCGGCGGCGACGGCCCGCAAAGGCGTTGAGTTTGGCTTGGATGAGCGGATCGAGACGGGTGCTCATAATAGGTAAATTTTGGTGGTGGAAACTACAGACGGATTAACTGACCAGAGGCCCGGAACTTGGAGAGTGTTTTGGATAAAAAGTATTCACGCCCAAAAGGAGGGCGGCTCTGAAGATGCGGGAGTCTTCTCCAGAGGGACGGGGGTTGCACGTACGAAAGTTCATTCCAAGCGGGCGCGGCTGGATGGGTTTTTGCGCACATCGTGGAGGTTGTTGCAGTTGTTGCGCAATGTGCGCGCGGATGGATTTTCGGGGTGGGGGAATATGTGCGATGTGGCATCGCCGATAATCGGGTATTGCAAGTAGCTGTGTAGCTGTGGTTTGCGGGTCGCGTTTGGAATATCGGCGATAACGGCGATCGTTTGGACGAACGGTTTCTCGACCCGGGAGGGAGGGGGTTTTGCGCATGCTTTGATCGAGCAGCGTCCAAGCAGGCGGGCGGCCCCACTTGGTGGCCCGACGCACCGCGCCGGGTTTCTGAGCGTGACTTGCCGCGACGCAGAGCGGCGCGG
The DNA here is from genome assembly GCA_043753265.1 of Verrucomicrobiaceae bacterium. Classification (GTDB taxonomy): domain Bacteria; phylum Verrucomicrobiota; class Verrucomicrobiia; order Chthoniobacterales; family Chthoniobacteraceae; genus SXWH01. The sequence goes on along the minus strand of JAYUWZ010000664.1, from coordinate 2,227 downwards.
CCACAAAGTGGGCTGCCTCGTTTGCGTTCCATTCCTCCCCATTTGTCTCCCTCCTTTCCATGGCGAGAATATGGCCCAGTTTGCGAGAATTTGCACGCGCGAATGCTCATTCGCCGCAAGGTGCACCCTCAACGCCGCGAACCGTCCTTTATAGAGTGGCAGACCGGGGTCATCGATCCGTTCCAATGGCACTTCGAGCACCGGCCATCGACAAACGTGTGTTCGCAAGGGGGGTAGCCATACAGAAGGTGCGAACATTCCGGGCATAGGGAGGCCATGCGTGATGTCTCGGGGTAGTACAGGCTCTCGCATTCGTCGCATTCTTTTGGCGGGCCAAAGGCTGCGCACCTTCCAGACCACGTCCTCTATGCTGGTTCCGGTGAGCTTTTCATCGCTTTGGTCGGACGAGATGACGAAGGGGCAGTTGCCACCCGCCGTCTCGCACTCGATCTGCACCTCGCCTCTTCTGCCTGGCCGTGTGATAAACCAGACGAATTCGTCGGCGACGGGATGGAACGCCTTTAAGCATTCAATCTCGATCCAGCGAACCTCGGCGCGGAGCCTTTCAATAATCTGGTCGATGTCGCGTGGCATGGAAATTTGAGCACCCAAAGATAGGCCCGATGAAATAGCCTCGGTCCCAACTAGTCGAAAGGATTGACCAATTTGAGGCCAGACACGTGCTTGAAGTCGTCCACATTGCGAGTGACTAAAGGAAAATCGTGCACCATGGCAGTGGCGGCGATGAACGCGTCGCCCAAACTCATCTTCCTGAATTTGCGAATGGCAATCGCTTCGTTCGCGATAGCCAAACCTATCGGAAACACGTGCATCTCCGCGAGAAGAGCGCGCAAATCGGAATCACTCTCCGGGGTTAGGAGATGGTAGCCGAGCACTTCGGTCATCGTCGCCACGGAAACCGCAGTAGGCTCCATTAAAACAGCCTCCCTCAGCCAATCGTAGCGGGGATCTACAGCGTAGATAAGGATATTGCTGTCGAGCAGCCTCATGACTCACGACCTGGGAGCGGACGGTCCTCGCGAACTTCGCGCTGCCAAGCCACCGGATCGCCAATACCTTCCAGTCCCCCGCGCTGGGCAATTCGCCGCATCGCCGCGAGGGCTCGTTCGCGCCGCGCAGGCCAGTCGGACACTTGCGGCGAATCCGCTGGCACAGTGACCTGCACCTCCAAAGCACGCCGAATCGTGTCCGGATGAACGTCGTCCTTCCAGACGATCCGATCGTCTTCAATGATGGCGCGGTAGGTCTGCGGCATTTCTGGAGTTTAGGGGAATTAGCAAAGAGTTCAAGACTTCACCCCTGCCACACCACCGGACCGGCAACAGCGAGCACGTAAGCCTGCTTAAAGAGATAGCCCGTCCCCGTGGGCGGCCACGACAGACGCTTGAGCGCTGCAACGACTTCCGAGGAAGGCTTTCCATCGAACCGGCACTCGCCCTCGATGAGCCCGGTGGGATTTACCGAGAGCTTGATGTCGAACGTATGCATCTCAGCATCCGGCTTTGGGAGAAAACCTGCGAGCGCCCCGAGCAGTATTCCATGCATGGCTTCGGTCCCGTCAATCCAGCCATCATTGGCCTTGCCGCGCAGCCCAGTGGCACCGGGGTAAATCGACCACCCATCCTTGGTCAACGCCGAGGGTCTCGCAGCTGTGGCCTGGAAAAGCGCGGCCCCAAAAGTCATATACCACTCCTCCACGGCAGCCGCGCGCGCGTCCTTCGCCGAATCGCCGATTCCCAGTGCGCCAAATGTCAGTGTTTCTTCCCGGCGTCCGTTGAGCGTCACCTCAAATCGGGCAGCCGAGAGGAACTTGCCCTGCATCTCCCCAGCCTGCTCCGAAGTGGGGGTGATCCCAATCGTATGCCTGCCGATCACCACGGCACCATCGCGAAACGAAAGCCCGGGCTGGACGTTCCCAAGCGCGGCGAGCCGCTCCAGCGAATCACTGAGGTAAACAGCGAGCAGTCGGCTCTCTTCTCCTGCGGTGGCGGATGTTCCTGACATAGTGTTTTTGTAAGTGCGTTCCCCAAAATTCCCAGCAGAGAGTAGCGCGGACTTCCAGTCCGCCTGGGGTCCCTTCCCCACAAGGCATCACTCACAAATGAAAGTCGTCGACAAAGCCTCACGCACTTGTGCGCTTTCGTTTCGGAGGTCATCGACTTGTGGGTAACTCTTAGAGGATGGAACCCGCCAGAGGCGGACTGGA
>JAYUWZ010000663.1:0-3440 GCA_043753265.1 Verrucomicrobiaceae bacterium | reverse complement strand
CATTCCACGATGTGGTGCTCGGGCTCGAACCACGCCACATACCATGTGCTGCCCTCGTGGCTGACTTCACGGAAGCGCACAAAAGCCCTCATCTTGTGCACGTCGTGACGCACCGACTTGTCCATTCGCTGGAGTTCGTAAACCGTGGGGTCCGTGACGATTTCGAGCAGGTGCGGTTCGCCATGGGTGAGCCGCCACAGCGTGGCATACAAAAGCGCCCATCGGCGTCCGTCCCGATGGCAGGACACCCTGCGCGCCAGTTCCACAAAGCCGCGCGGCACGTGAGCGTGACCGGCAGACACAGGAGCTTCGTGTTCATCAAACATCGGCAAGGGCGGCTCCCCCGCTTGGAGTTCCTCCCAAAACAAGGCACCGGGCTCGGCATCACTCGCCAAGGCCGCACGGGCGGCGGTGCGCCAGCCTTCAAAGGTCGGTGGAAAGGTGATTTGCCTCACGACGACAATTCGTGCTGCCTGCCGGGCTCGGTTGCACTTGCCATGCTCAGAGCTGGCAGGAGAACACCGTGGGGTCCGGAGCGAATAGTTCCAACTGGCTCGGCGGTCGTACGGCTGGTGCGAAGGTTTGTTTCTCCAGGCGATGCGGCGTGTGGTCGGCGGTGATGATGAAAGGGAGCGCTTTCTTCATGGGCACTCGTAACCGGGTCAGGTCTGCGAGGCGGATGGCCTGCCAGCGCCGCACGGTGAGCAATCTGTCCACATTGCGCACGCCGAGTCCGGGCACCCGTAGCAGCATCTCCCTCGACGCGCGGTTGAGGTTTACAGGAAAGGATTCGGGGTGCCTCAGCGCCCATGCAAGCTTGGGGTCCATGCCCAGCGGGAGATCGGGTGTTTCCTCGGAGGTGAGTTCCTTTACATCGAAACCGTAAAACCGCATGAGCCAGTCGGCCTGGTAGAGGCGGTGCTCACGGACCAATGGCGGCGCCACGATGGGGAGCTGGGAGGAGGCATCCGGGATGGGGCTGAAGGCAGAGTAGTAGACCCTGCGCAGGCGGTGATGCCGATAGAGGGAAGACGCTTGGTCGAGGATTGCACGGTCGTGCGCCGGGGTGGCACCGACAATCATCTGGGTGCTTTGGCCTGCGGGGGCGAAGGGCGGGGCTTTGCGGCTTTCCTTCTGCTCGGCTTTTGCCTGGGCGATTCGCTTTTGAATGGTGGTCATCGAACCACGGATGCGCCCGAGGTTTTTCTCGGGGGCCAGCTTGGTGAGGTCGGCCGCGGTGGGCAGTTCCACATTGATGCTGATGCGATCGGCCCACCGGCCTGCCTCTTCGATGAGCGCGGCGGATGCCTCGGGGATGGTCTTGAGGTGGATGTAGCCGCGAAAGCCGTGGTCCACCCGGAGAGTACGCGCAACTCGCACCACGGCCTCCATGGTGTAGTCCGCATTACGAATGATGCCAGAGCTGAGGAACAGGCCTTCGATGTAGTTTCGTTTGTAAAAATCGAGGGTGAGATTGACCACTTCCTCCACGGTGAAGCGGGCTCTTTGGACGTTGCTCGAGGAGCGATTGATACAATAGAGACAGTCGTAGACGCAGAAATTCGTGAGCAGAATCTTGAGCAGGGATACGCACCTTCCGTCCGGTGTGTAGCTGTGGCAGATGCCTGCGCCTGTGGTGCTGCCGATGCCGCCTGCCTTGGAATCCCGCTTGGTCGTGCCGCTGCTCGCACACGAGGCGTCGTACTTGGCCGCGTCTGCGAGGATGGCGAGCTTCTTGGCGAGTTCCATTGGTTTGCCACACTACGAATGGGAGGGGCCGTTCGCAACGGGCGGACCGAAAAAAGCCGGAATTTTCGATCCTTCACATCATTGCAGCCCAGCACGGTCGGGACGGACAACGTAGAGACGGATGGGAGGGTACAGGACTTCGTTGTGGCGGATGACGGGGCTTTCGTAGGAGGGCCAAAAGAGCGTGCCCACGTTGTCCTGAATCACGCGGCGGATCTGGTCGTGGTACTCCGTGCGCTTGGGCTCGGGCACGGCGTCGTCGAGGACGATGTAGTCGATCTTTCCAGTGGTGAGGTAGGCGAGCAGGGAGTCGTCATCCATGAACTTGGTCCGGAGGTTGCGGCCATCCCACTTCTTGGTGGCCGGGTCCACGAGCGATGCACTGGCGCGTTCCACGAAAAGGTTGGGCCGCTGGTCGCGCATGGCCAGTTCGGAGATGAACATCCCCTCCCCGCTGGCGTCGGACGACACAAGGATGCGCGCGCCGGGTTTGGCCTTGTCGAGGACTTCCTCGGCAACGCCCTGGAAACCTGTCCAGGCCTTGCGCTCGATGCCTTCGGCGTAGATGGGCCATGCAAGCGAAGGGAATGCGAGGAGCACGAGCAGCACGACCCAGAGGGTTTCGCGGCGACGCTGCTCAGGGCCCTCGATGCGGATGGCGCGCAGATTGGCAATCCCATGCGCCCCGGCGATGGCGAGCAGGATCAGTGCGGGAGTGGCGGAGACGATGTGCCGTGCCTCGAAGCCGACAGGGATGAGGCACTGGAAGATGAAGACGCCGAGCACCAGCGCACCCTGCGCAGCCCAGCGGCCATGGCGGGGGCCGGAGCGGAAGCAGCGCAGCACGATGCCCGCGAGCGCAAAGCCCGCGATGGCGATGGCCAGGGCCACGGTGAGCTTCTCACCGTAGTAAAGCACCGCATTCTTTGTGAAGGCCGCCGAGAGGCCGCCACTGTTGTCCGCCCAGCCGCCGACGCGGGTTCCCTCGCCGCGGAAGACCCATGTCCACGGGCCGGCAAGCAGCGCGACGATAGCCGCACCGATCCATGTTCCGCGTGAGGCGAAAATGTTCCAGCGCCGGGTGAAGGCAATCGAGAACGCGCACATGAGCACGAGCGCCATGCCGGTGCCCTTGGTCATGATGGCGGCCCCGGCGAATACCCCGAACCACACGGCGTCACGCGTGCGGCGGTCATCCAGATAGCGCCCCCAAAGCAGCGTGGCGGCAAACATGGTGAGCGTACTGAGCATCTCGGCCATGACCATGCCATAGCTTTCGCGCACGAGCGGACCGCACAGCCACAGCAGCGCGGCGGCAGCGGCGGGCCATTCGCCAAACTCGGTGCGCACCGCACGGTGAATGAGCGCGGCGGTGCAGGCGGCGAGCAGTGCCATGAGCACCAGCACGGAGGTGCGGGAGACGCCAGCCGGAAAGGTCCACGCGCTTTGCAGGAGGTAAAATCCCGGGGGCCATACGCCGAGCGCCACCTTGGGGTAATGCGCGTAGAAGCCGTCCTCGGCCTCTTTGTTCTTAAATGGCGCGAGCGGCTTGGTGGATCGCTCTTTGACGCACTGGGGCAATGTGGCCACCGCATCGCGCACAAACAGGCCGGTGACGTAGTGGGCGGCCTCGTCGGGGTGCGCTCCAAATTCGCTGTCGTAAACGCCCGCAGCCTTTTGCCAGAGGAAAG
>JAYUWZ010000662.1:0-3440 GCA_043753265.1 Verrucomicrobiaceae bacterium | reverse complement strand
CGAAATACAAAAGTGTGACCGGTTTCGGCATCAAGAAAAAGGGACCCATCCTCATTCAGGATCACGGTGATGCAGTCGAAGTCCGGAGCATGAAGCTGAAGCCGCTTTGAGGCGCGTCGCTTTTCAACATTGGTAGAACATGCTCGAGGACAGCCTCCGCCATTGGATTGCCACCGACCTTGCTGAGATCGGCAGCACCTTTATGCCCTTTGGCCGCTTTGGCCCCAAGGGACATCCTCCCCACGGCGTGCCGCTCTTTGATCTGCCGCTCGAATACCTCGCGTGGTTCGAGCGCAAAGGGTGGCCGCAGGGCAGGCTCGGCGAATTGCTCAAGCTCCTGCACCAGCTCAAGACGGATGGCTGCGACGAGATTTTCGACAAGTTCCGCAGGGCGCGCGGCGGGCGCACTTCACTTCGCTGATTTCCACACCGGCACGTCGTCCTTGAGCCGTTCGATAAGTTCCGCGCACATGCGCATCGCGGGGCCGCGATGCTTGGAGAGCACGCGGATATACAGCGAGGCCTCGCCCACTGGCACCCAGCCGAGGCGGTGGATGAAATGCAGCGCGGCACAGGGGAATTGCAAGGCGAGCTCGGTGCAATGGCGCTCGAGCTGGCGGCGAGCCATCGGTTCGTACGCCTCGTAGCGCAGCCCTGCGAGTGATTCCGTGCCCTCCTTTTCACGCACGATCCCCTGAAATTCCACACACGCCCCGATCTCCCGCGAGGGCAGACGCGCAGGAGGAATGACGATGGGCGTTTCGGTGAATTGAATTTCCAAATCCATATCAACCTCCACTCACCGGCGGCAGCACGGCGAGTTCCTGGGCCATGAGCCCGATGGGTTCATCCCACGAACGGTAATCGCAATCGATCGCCACCCTCACCGACTCCATGGGAAAGCCAGGTGCAATGCGGTCGAAGAGTGCGCGCGGCGTGTCTTGCGGCGAGCACTCGGCGAGCATCTCGCGCCAGCCGAGGTGGTCGGCAGCGGTCGCGAAGGCAAGCAGGCGGATTTGCATGCGCGCAGCATCGGGTGTGCAGGGCGAAAGTTTCAACATTCAATGTTGAGTGTGATCGGTGAGACGTGAACGTTGCGCACATGCCAAGCCTCGACGAAGCCCGCGCACTCATCGCCTCGCGTGTCCACTCCCTCACCCCGGAGCGCGTGCCACTGGAGTTTGCGCAAGGCCGCACCTTGCGCGAAAGCATCGCTGCACCCGAGGACGTGCCGGCATTTCATCGCAGCGCATTCGATGGCTACGCACTGCGCGCAGTGGATGTTCCGGGCCGGTTGCGCCTGATCGGTGAAATTGCCGCAGGAGCAGTTTCGACAACGCCGCTGGCTGCTGGCGAATGCGCGCGCATATTCACCGGCGCGGAGCTTCCTCCCGGAGCCGATACCGTGGCCATGCAGGAGGATTGCAAGGTGGATGGCGAGTGGGTGGAGATTCCCGCCATTCAAAAATCCCACGGCGTTCGCCACCGCGGCGAGGATGCCCGGGCGGGCGACGTGCTCATGTCGCGCGGCGAGCCACTGGGCCCCATCGGCCTTTCGCTGCTCGCGCAAATGGGCATCACCCATCCGCTGGTTTCCCCACGGCTGCGCGCCCTCCACATCGTCACCGGCTCCGAGCTCGTGCCACCCGGCGCCACACCCGGCCCAGGCCAGATTCGCGATAGCAACAGCACACTCATCGCAGCGCTTGCAGTACAGGCCGGATGCGACCTGCTCGCGCAGCGGCGCGCAGGCGACGAGCTTGCCGCACTGGTCGCAGCAGCCGGTCAAACGCAAGGCTGGGAGATGCTGCTCATCTCCGGCGGTGCCAGCGTGGGCGATTACGATTTCGGACGCGCAGCACTGGAGGAAATGGGATTCTCCATCCACTTTCGCGCTCTAAATCTGCGCCCGGGAAAACCGCTCATCTTCGCCACGCGCGGCAGGCAGTTCGCATTTGTCCTTCCGGGAAATCCCCTCTCCCACTTCGTCTGCTGGCACGTCGCCGTACGCGCTGCCATCGAGGTAGCAGTGCGTGGTGATACTGCATGGGACTTTGCTGAAATGAAGCTGGGAGGAAACGAACCGCTGCCAGGGCACGCCCGCGAGACATGGTGGCCAGGCCGCATCGCCACCGAAAACGGCACCGCTTTCGTCCACCCCCTCCGCTGGCAGAGCAGCGGCGATCTCACGCGACTGGCCGGCGTAAATGCACTCGTGCGCGTGCCGAGCGGATCGCAAGGAATTGCGCCCGGCGATATTGTGCAGGTACTGGCGGTATAAAGGCACCCAATCATTCAGGACGCCCGCCATTCTTAAGCTCCCGTGCCATCCACCCCCAAATGCCTGGAGCGCCCTTGCGCTCCAGGCACAGAGTGCCACGGACTACACCATGCTGTGCAGGCCCACGATGTTGCCTTCGCTATCCTCGAAGATGCCAATGAAGCCATGCGGCGCGATGTCCATGCGGTCGCGGATGACCTTGCCGCCAGTCGACCAGACACGCGCCAGGACGCCGTCGAGGTCGCCTTCCACATTCAGGTAAACCATCGTGCCGCCAGGTCCGGGCTTGTAACCCTCCATCTGCGTGAGCGCGCCACCCACGCCTTTTGTGAAGTCGCAGGGGAACATGCTCATTTTGCAACCTTCCATGCTGCCCGGCTCCATCTTGGCAGCGAGGATGGTCTCGTAGAATGACCTGGCGCGGTCGAGATCGTTGACGAAGATTTCAAACCAGTTGAGTGCGTTGATTTTCATAGGATTTGGATATTGGTACTGTTGATGCCCGGCCTGTTTGGCCAGACGTGCGCATTCAAACACCGGCTGCTGACAACCCTATGTCAGGAGGGTTTTAAAAAACGTCAAACGCTCAACATTCAACGCTCAACACCCAATGGGGCAAGCGACGGGCGTTCGACGCACGGAACATTGGGTGTTGAGCGTTGAATGTTGAGCGTTTGACGTTCCTGATGCAATTCCGCCACCTGCCGGGCCATGTCGTGCAGCCGGCGCCGGACTTCTGGAGGGTGCACCACCTCTGCTGCCGCACCAAAGCTCAGCAGCCATCCCATGAGCCAGTCGTTTGACCAGGCGAGCATCTCAAACCGCACCCTGCCATCGGGCAGCGACTCCTCTGCCACTGGGCTGCATGACATCTCGCGTCGTGCTCGCTCGACGACATGAGGCTGGAATACAATCGTCGTGGGCGTGATCTCGTGTTCGTCGAGCGTCTCCGCGAGAAAGGCCTTCACGGAGAAATCCTGGTGGCCGTCAAAGTGTTCCTGCGTCACCTCCCATTCCACCACACGATCCAGGCGGAAGTCGCGAAAGTCTCCGCGCAGCCTGCAGTAGCCGATGAGATGCCACTCGCGGGCATAGTACATCATGCCCAGAGGTTCCACGATGCGCGTGGTCACCTCACCGCGATTGCCCGCATTGTAGC
>JAYUWZ010000661.1:0-7343 GCA_043753265.1 Verrucomicrobiaceae bacterium | reverse complement strand
CGTGCCGCATCGTCCGCCGCTCCGCTCTTTCCCGCTACTGGCGTATTTCCAGCGCCAGCACCGCCGGAGCCGCGAGGCCCGCCCATCCAATACCCGATTCCCCAGCCAGATAAAAGGAGGGCGACAGCTGCGAGGATGCGAATCTTCATGCGGGGCATCCACACGTAGCCTGCCTGCAACAACCCCGCAAGGTTCAGAAAATCCCCACGCCCCGTGCCCTACACCCCTGACCGCTGCAACTGCCGGTGCAGGACGAAGATGAGGATCACCAGCATGCCAAAGGAGGAGCCTAGGAGGATGAAACCGTTGCGCGTCCACACGGTGGCGGCGATGCCTCCCTCCGGCCAGCCGAGGACGCTGTGGTGCTTCTCCGGGGAGAAGAAGGAGTTAATCTTGTGCTTGCGGCGGTAGTCGGACTGCTCGCTCTCGGCCTTGGTCACCATGTCCGAGATCTTTTGGTTCTCGTACACATCGGTCACCGTCACCCCCATCACGCGCGTCTTGAAATCTCCACGCGTGGGCGCGCTGCCCGCCAGGATCTCATCGATGCGGCGGAGGCGCCGGTCGATCTCACGGGCACTGCCCGCCTCGAGGCTGCTCAATTGCGCGAGGGTGTCCTTCAAATCCTCCAGCCGTTCGTCTTCCTTTTCCGTGCGCTCGGTCTTGGCCGCGAGCGTGCGGATCATCCCGTTCAGGGCGTCCTGCCGCACGGAGAGCGGGTTCTGCTTTGCCTGCGCCACGACCAGCGCCTCGTAGCTGTAATGGGTGGCGACGAGCCGGGAAATGAGGGGCACGCGCAGCTTCTTATCCGTCTCCAGATCGCCCGGGCTCTTCTTGCTCTCAAACCACCGCTGGAAGGAATACAGGATGTCCGGGTCCTTGTTCATCTCCTCGTATTTGATCAGCGCGCCGCCAAAGATGAGCTGCGGAATGAGGATGAGCGGGACGAGCAGCGCGCCGGTCTTGGAATTCGGCACGAGCGCCGACACCAGCAAACCCAGTGAAATACCGCTCACCGAGGTAAGGAACGTCCACAGGAAATACTCCACGAACATGCCGCGCACCTCGAGGATGCTGTTTCCCACGACCACGAAGAGCGCGCACTGGAGCGCGGAGAAGACACAGAGCGTGAGAAATTTCGCCGTGACATAGTACGTCATTCGCACGTCGAGATTGCGCTCCCGCTGGAGCACGGTGCGATCGCGGATGATGTCCTCCACGCTATTCATGAGCGCGAGGAACAGGGCCACGAGCAGCGCGATGAAGATGTACGTGGGGATGTGGAATGCCGAGGCGAAGATGTAGGGGCGGTCCGCCTCCTTCGTGAAATAAAGCGCCCAGCCGATGATCGCGGCGAGGATGGGTGGCGCGAGCACGGTGACGAAGAGGCTGGCGAGGTTGCGCAGCTTCGAGAGGAAGGCCCGCCGCATGAGGGTGTGGAATTGCAGCCACTCCTCCTTGAGCCGCATCTTGCGCTTTGGCGTGGAGCGCCGCTTGCGCTCCTCCGGCGTCGACATGCGCGGCACGGTAAAGGAGCCGCTCTGCGTGCCTGCATAGGACATGGATGCCATCTGCGCCGCAGTCGTGGCCGTGCTGCCCTGCGCGGCCGGCGCCGGGCCGGGCCGGCCTTTGCGGATGATGCTCATCTTTACGTCCTGCGTGAGGCGGTGCGCCTCGTAGCGGTCGCGCCAGAAATCCGGCGAGAAGCGCCGCGCCGGCACGAGCTGCCCATTGCTTGCCTCCTCCAGAATCACATCGCCGCTCAGGTCGTGCAGCGGAGTCTCCAGCACGTCGAATGCGAATTCCGGGCTGCCGCTCTCGGCCTTCACCGTGGCGGGGGCAAATACCTTTTCCTCCACCGCGGCTGCGGAGAAGTAGGTAATCATCTCCGAGGGCTTGCCGAAAAACACGAGCTTGCCGCCGCGATCAAGCAGCACGGCTTTCGTAAACATGGAGAAGAGCCGCGCGCTCGGCTGGTGGATGACCACGAGCACGATCTTGTTGTGAGCGAGGCCTCGGATGACTTCGATGACGTGCTCGCTGTCCTTGCTGCTCAGGCCGCTCGTCGGCTCGTCGAAAAGGAACACGTCTGCGCTGGAGATCATGTCTAGGCCGATGTTGAGGCGCTTGCGCTCGCCGCCGGAGAGCGTCTTTCTGTCAGGCGAGCCCACCACCACGTCGCGACGCTCGGCGAGGCCGAGTTCCACGAGGCGGCTGTCCACTCGGCGCTCGCGGTCGCGCTTGCTCAGGTGCGGCGAGCGAATGCCTGCGGCGTAGCGCAGGTTTTCCTCCACGGTGAGGTGGTCGTCGAATGCGTCGTCCTGCGGGATGTAGGCGATGAAGCGTTTGAGCTCGTCGACATTGAGATAGAGCGGCTGGCTATTGAGCAGCACCTGGCCGCGCGAGGGAGGCAGCCGCCCGCCGATGGCCCGCAGCAGCGTGCTTTTGCCCGAGCCGCTTCCGCCCATCACGCACACGATGTCGCCCCGCGTGAGCGAGAAGCTGATGCCATCCAGCGCGGTGACGTTGCCGCCGAAATGGCACGTGAGATCGCGCAGCTCGAGCTGCGACACGATGTTTCGCTGCTCCTCGATGATGCGCTCGCTGAAGTCGCAGCGAATACCCTGCCCGCTGTCGATGCGGATAAAGTCGTCGTCCTTGAGATCACAACTCCCGCCGACCGGAACGATCTTTTCGCCGATGACCACCGGGCGGCCCGCCGAGATGACCTCCAGCCTTCCCACCTTGTTGTCGTAGTCGCAAAGCACCTTCAGCAGCACGTCGCTGGAGGTGCCCGGTGAAAGCAGGATGTCATCCGTCTCCAGCAGGCTGGGGTTGTTGGAAATCTTGTAGGAGCTCTTGTAGCTCTTAAGCTGGAAACGCACCCCGAGCGCGCGGGCGCGGCGGCGCAGGTCGGACAAAATGAGCTCCGCGTCGTGGTGGAATACCACGCGATCCTCCAGCGTCGCATTGAGCATCGTGCCCGTGCGGAGCGCGACGCCATTGAGCAGGGCGTCGACATCGGCGAGCGCGCGCACCTGCACCTTCAGGCCAAATCGAATCTCCAGCACGCTGTTCCGGGTGCGCACGCGGGAAAGCTCCACCTCGTCGCTGTCGTTCAACTCCACGAAGACCTGCGTGACGAAGACGCCTTTCTTCGCGTTGAAGTAGTACGCGAGGTCCTGAAAGGTGAGCACCTGCTCGTCGAGCACCACGCGCTGCCCGGCAAAGATTCGGCAGAACGCGCCCGGGGCAAGGGGCCGCCCGCGCACGAACACACGGCGCTGCGAAGTATTCTTCACCAGCACGAGATCGTGGTAGCGGAAGGCCAGGAGGCGTTCGCTGGGCTGGAGGCTTTTCAGCCACACATCCGCCTGCGCATCGCGCCCAAAGGTGAGCACCTCCAGCGGGAGCTCGCCGCTGGCAGAGACGGATTTATCCGCCTTCTCGCCACCCTGGAGCTGGTGGACGATCTCGATGGCCTGTGCCGCCATCCCGAGCTTTTCCATGAAGGAATAAAACGCGGGCATCTGTTGGTGGCGCTCCCCGCCATCAGGCCGTGCGACGAGGTCGTAGAGCTGCACGCCGAGCATCACTTTCTGCTCTGGCTTCAACGCTCGCGAAAGCTTCTCGGCGATCGCGTTGATGTCCTGCTGCTGGCCCAGCGCCTCGCGAAACTGGCGGCGCAAATCAGAATACACCCCATCCGGAAATCCATGTCGCAGCAGGCCCAGCACGGTATCCACCTCTTCCTCCACAATCTGTCCCTGGCTCTTGGAAAACGCCGCGAGCACCTGGATGACAACGGGGAACAAGCTCTGCTCATCCGCGGGGCGTGGCTTGCCGGCAAGACGCCTCCACGCGCGGTTGAAGAATCGCCCCACGCCACGGGCTTTGGGAGCGACCTTGTCGCGAAGGAAGGATTGACTGGCAGCGGAACTCATCTTGGTCGGCGGCGCAGACTTAACACCGCCCCGCCCGCCATGTCCACCCAGCGCCCGAATATTTCGGCGGACGCACTTGAGAGTAGCGCGGACATCCTGTCCGCCTGTGTTTCGACTTCACCCCTCCCTCACGAGTCCCAGTTCCCGATATCATCCGCAGTGCCGGGCTTCTGGTCCTTTCCGCAGGAGAAGAGATCGTAGCTCTCCTTCGTGCTCTTGGTCGCAGGGTTTCGCAGTTGGTAAGGCATCCCCCAGGGATCGACTGGCAGCTGCGGCATGACCTGCCGCCATTTGCGCGGCTGCGGATCCCCATTCGGACGCTCCACAAGCGCGAGCAGGCCCTGCGTGGTGCTGGGAACGCTCCCGCCATTGACCTCGTAAATCTGAATCTGCGTTTTGATATTCTCGATATCCGATTCCACACGCGTGATGCGCGCATGGTCCACATTATTGCGCATGAGGTGAATGGCCGCCCCGGCAAGGATGGCGATAATCATGACCACCAGCATGATTTCGAGCAGCGTGAACGCGGCCCTGAATCGCCCGTGACGGCGATGGGACCAAGGTGTGATACGTACAGGAACAAGTACAGGAGCATTCATATTTGAACAAAGACGCGATTGAGTTTTTCGGTGTGCGCCCGGTGGCAACCCCACGTTGCACCGGTAAATCGATTCGCACTTCCTCAGACACGGCGCCCCCAGCGACGTTCGATTCTTTGTCCAATTTGGTAGCGCGAAGGCGCAGCGCATGTAGTCCCGCCTTCAGGCGGAAGGAACGGCGAAGCTTACCGAGCACGCAGCTAAAACACCCCATGCGTCGCACCCCAAAGTCCTGCGCTCGATCTCCAACTGGTTGCCTGCCCGGAGAAAGAAAGTGGCGCGCCCGGGGAGGCTCGAACTCCCAACCTGCCGCTTAGAAGGCGGCTGCTCTATCCAGTTGAGCTACAGGCGCGTGGTCTGGCTGGTTTATGGCCCTTTTCAGGCCCCTATGCAAATTGACATTTAAACTGTTTCGTTTCCTTTTCCACCATGCCGCCCCGCTTTACCTCGTCTTGAGAATCACGCAGTGGCGTCTTCTTATTCCAGTATCCCGCCGAATCTTTCGACTTGTTGGAATAGCCCTTTCGCGCAAGGATTGGCACTCCGCACACACTCCGCCGAACTCACAGCTTTCCATGAAACGCTTTCTCGCTTTGTCGATTTCCACCCTGCTCTCCGCAGCATCCCTGATGGCGCAGGCGCCCGGCGTGCCGATTGAATCGAACGCTCCGCTTTTGAAGAATGGGGCACTGCTGCAAAAGGCGAAGGTGCTGCGCGAGGCGGGCAAGCTCACGCTGAACATCGCGAAGGTGAAGGAGCAGCTCAAAGCGCCGCTGGGTGCGACGCTGAAGCTCCCTGTTCCAGGCACCAAGACGCTGACGGGGCGGGAGGTGGCCGAGCAGGCGCGCGCGGGCTATCTGCGCATCGGCTGGTATTATCTCTGCCCGCGCTGCGAGCACTGGCACCTGAATCTCGCGGGCGGCTACGCGGTGGCGCAGGACGCAGCGGCGACGTGCCATCACTGCATTGTGCCGGGCAACGACATGCGCGAGGGTTACCTCATCGCCGTGGATCCGCAAGGCGAGGTGATGCCGGTGACAGGAGTGCTGTTCGGGAGCCAGACGCTGGATGCTGCCATTGTGCGCGTGGAGGGTGGAAAGTATACGCCGCTGGCATTCAACGACAGCGTCGCTCCCGGAGACTCTGCCTATTGCTTCAGCGAGCCGCTGGGACAGCACGGTTACTTCAGCCACGGCATCGTGAACCGCTTTTACTGGAAGACAGAGCCGGATGCAAAAGCCCAGGCCGGCACGATTGAGCAGTGGAAGCATCTGCGCGTGAACGTAAGCACCGACTGGGCTCCCGGCTCGAGCGGATCCGCGGTGCTCGACCAGCTCGGCAATGTGATTGGGCATGTATCCACGATCTCGCCAATGGGCGAGGGAGCGCGGCCATCGGGACAGACTGCCGGCACCGGCAGCCCCGAGCCCTCGGCGCTGGAGAAGGCTTTTGGCGAAATGGAAAAGAAGCCCAAGGCCGCGGAGGAAAAGCCTGCCGAGAAAAAGGCAGAGGAAAAGAAACCGGACGTACCGAAGCCCGAGGCACCCCGCGCACCACGGGCGAAAGGGGATCGCTTTGGTGGAGCGACTTTGATTACGCTGCACGAGGCGGTGCCGGCGCGTGGTATCGTGGCGCTGCTGAATGCCAAACCCGCTGCCGAGGGAGGGGCCAAGCCCGTGGCGGATGCGCCCGCTGCGGCGAAGCCTGAAACAAAGCCGGATGCGAAGCCCGTGGCCAAGGCGCAGCCCAAGCCGCTGCCGCCCGTGCCCATCACGGTGGCGATCGGTGAACCGGCTCCGAAGCTGGTCATTTCCGAATGGGCCCAGGGCGAGCCGGTGAAGGAGTTTGAAAAAGGGAAGGTATACCTCGTGGAATTTTGGGCGACATGGTGCGGACCGTGCAAAATGACGATCCCTCACATCGAGGCGCTGCACCGCAAATTTGCGGACAAGGGCTTTGTGGTGATTGGGCAGAATAGCCTGGAAGCCGAGCCGGAGAAGGTGCGGCCTTACATCAAAAGCATGGGCGAGAAGATGACGTATCGCGTGGCCATGGACTCGGAGGCGGATAACCCGGCCGAGAGCCTGATGTACACGGCATGGATGCGGTCCTCCGGGCAAAACGGGATTCCCACCGCATTCCTCGTGGACAAGCAGGGGGTGCTCGTGTGGAGCGGCCACCCGATGAAGCTCAAGGATGCCGACATCGAGGCGGTGCTCGCGGGGTCGTTTGACCTGGCGAAGTCGAAGCAGGAATTTGCGGATGAAATGGCAGTGCGCAAGGCAATGGCCACGCACGGCCCGGCGATCGGCAAAGCGATGCAGGCAAAGAACTGGGCCGAGGCCGAGGCGGCGCTCGCCAAGCTAACCAGCGACCTGCCGGCCACGCGGAAAAGCGCCTCGGACGACCTCTCGCTGCGCATCACGCTCGGTAAAAAGGATTTCCCGGGAGCCATGGCGATTGCCGACCGCATCGTGGCCAGGCCCGATGTGAGCCCGACGGATTTCAACCGCCTGGGTTGGACCTTTGCGACCGCCAGCGGGCTCGATGGGTTTGACTGGAGCTATGCCGAAAAACTCGTGCGGCGCGGTCTCGTGGGTGCCTCCGTGGCCGAAAAGCCCATGGCGCTGGACACGCTCGCACGCATTCTTTTCCTCTCGGGAAAAAAGGAGGAGGCTGTGAAGACGCAGGAGGAGGCCATTGCTGTCGCGCCCGAGGAGTCGAAGAAATCGTTGGGCGAAAACCTGGCAGACTACAAGGAGGGCAAACTGCCTCCGGTGATGCGACCGGTGAAGAA
>JAYUWZ010000660.1:0-3443 GCA_043753265.1 Verrucomicrobiaceae bacterium | reverse complement strand
CTCGACGGGCACCCGCGGCTGGTACGAGTTCGACTACACGATCGGTCTCGCCACCACGTTCGCGCAGAACTTCACGTTCACGCCCAGCTTCTACGCGTTCCTGAGCCCGAACGACGGATTCTCCGACTTCTTCGGCCTGAACCTCAATCTCGCCTACAGCGATGCATCGCACTGGGGCGACAGCGGCTTCTCGCTGAACCCATACGTCACCGTGATGTTTGAGCTTCAGAACAAGGCCGGCACCGGCGCTGATGAAGGCATCTACTACGAGGTGGGCATCACGCCTACCAAGTCCTTTGGCGACTTCACCTTCACGCTGCCGATCAAGGCTGGCTTTGGTTCGGACGACTTCTACGGCTCGCTCGACGCAAGCAGTGGCGCAATCCGCAATGAAGGCTTTGGCTTCGTGTCCGCCGGTCTTGGTGTGTCCATGCCGCTCAAGTTCATCCCTGAGTGCTTCGGCACCTGGACGGCCAGCGCCAGCGCCACCTACTACTACCTGGGTGATGGCACGAGCGACTTCAACACCGCTCCCCGTGGCGGTCTCGTCCGTGACTACTCGGAAAACGAAGTGGTCTTCGGCGGCGGTCTGATGATCGCATTCTAAATCAAAAAAACCGCACGCTGCGGTTGGTCATGCGGCTCCCCCGGGAGTGGTGTCCTGGGGGAGCCTGCAGACTGAACGAGGTATCAAGTGGTGGTGGCTGTGCATGGGCAGGTCAACGAATGGAGGCTGGTATGTGCGGTTGGGATCAATCGAAGCGCGCGGTCCTCTCTCCCTATTTCCCGAAATATTAAAAAACCCGATCAACTAATGAAATTCACTCAAACTCTCCGCGCCCTTGCTGTCGGCGCTGGAATTCTCACCTTCTCCCCGGCGCTACAGGCGCAGGAAACTGTCAAAGTTGGCGTGCTTCACTCGCTCAGCGGAACGATGGCGATCTCGGAGACGTCACTCCGTGACGTGCTGATGTTCACCTTCGACGAAATCAACGCCAAGGGTGGCGTGATGGGCAAAAAGATCGAGCCCGTAATTGTGGATGGCGCGTCCAACTGGCCGCTCTTTGCTGAAAAAGCGAAGGAACTCCTCGAGGAAAAGAAGTGCGCGGTCGTCTTCGGCTGCTGGACGTCGGTGTCCCGCAAGTCGGTGCTGCCCGTGTTCGAAAAGAACAACGGCCTTCTCTTCTATCCCGTGCAATACGAGGGTGAGGAAGAATCCAAGAATGTATTCTACACCGCCGAGGCGGTGAACCAGCAGGCGACGCCCGCCGTCGACTACATGCTGGACACGATGAAGAAGAAGAAATTCTACCTCCTCGGCAGCGACTACGTATACCCGCAGACCACGAACCTCGTGCTGCTGGAGTATCTCCTGAGCAAGGGTGTGCCGATCGAGAACATCGGCGGCGGCTTCAAAAAGGAAGGCGATAAAATCATCTCGGCGGGCAAGTACACGCCTTTCGGCCACAAGGATTATCAACAAATCGTTGCGGAGATTAAGCAGTTCGCCGCTGGCGGCAAAGCCTGCGTGATCAACACGCTCAACGGCGACACGAACGTTCCGTTCTTCAAGGAATATGCCGCGGCGGGCCTCACTGCTGAAACATGTCCGGTGGTCTCCTTCTCCATCTCGGAGGATGAGTTCCGCTCGCTGCCTGCGAAGCAGTTGGTCGGCCAGCTTGGTTGCTGGACCTACTTCCAATCGATCAAAACGGACGCGAACAAGAAGTTCACCTCGAACTTCTTCAAGTGGCTGGAGACGGCAAATGTGGACGGCCTCATGCGCGCAGGTCGCGTGACCTGCTCGCCCATGGTGCTGAGCTATGATGGCGTTTACCTGTGGAAGGCCGCAGTGGAAAAAGCCGGAAGCTTCGAAGTGGACAAGGTCCGCGAAGCGCTCCAAGCGGGCATCAGCTTTGATGGCCCTGGCGGCAAGGTCACCTCGCAGAAGAACATGCACATGACGAAGAACGTCTACATCGGCGAAACGACCGCAACCGGGCAGTTCAAGATTCTGAAGAGCTACACCGGAGTTGTCGGCGAGCCCTGGCTGAAGGGCACCTTCAAGCCCAAGACCGCGGCCAAGTAGTGTGATTTAGTTTTTGAAGTTCTGCCGGAACTTATCCGGCAACACAATTCATGGGGCGGGCCTCGTTCGCGGGGCCCGCCCTTCAAGTGAGAAACCGTCCCCCGGACTAACACCATGCTTCTCAGGTTCCTACTCCTTTTTGTTTGTCTATTCAGAGTGTCCGCAGTCGCGGAAACCCCACGTGAAATTATCGCCAAAACGATGCTTCACGCGGATGAGCGCGAGCAGCGCACCATGGCACGGTCACTGGCTGGAAAATTGACTTATGACGCCCTGCCACTTTTGGAGCGGTGGAAAAATGGCGAGGTGTATCACTACGAGGCTGCGGGGGGAGCCAAGGTTCCAGTGCTTTTGGAAACCACGCTTAAGGAGCCCAAGGAAGCGGACCTGCAATCGGTCCGAAATTTTATCACGGGAGAGTTGATCAAGGAGCCCGACGGCAAGCAGGTCATGCGGGCGATCGCGGATTTGGAGGCGATTTCGCCAGACCCGATCTTGAGAGGGGCCATCAAGGTTGCCACGGATCAGATTAAACTTAATTCCCTGGCCTGGAAGGAGCGCGTGGCAGCGGCGGATATCATGGGTGGGGAGCAAAAGGCCATTCGCATTCCCGTGCTGCACGCCCGTCTGGCTGTTGAAAAGGACGCGGATGTGCAGAGGGCTATCCGCGCGAATATCGCACGCATCGAATTGCGGCTACCCACAGCAGAGGACGAAGACGAGGATGAGGAGTTGGAGGATGTTTCCGCAGAGGTGAAAGCGGCGGCCAAAGCGGAGGTGGGCGACGACACCCGGCTCGCGGCGTGCAAGACCCTGGGAGAACTGGCCTACAACCCAGCCAAGGAGAACCTGGAGGCGATGATCAAAAGCCCCAAGGCCACGCCCGCCACAAAGGCCGCGGCGCAAGAGGCGCTGCAAAAGATCGCATCCCACCTGAGCTATACGAATGCAGTGGGCACCGTGTTTCGCGGGCTGAGCTCCAGCAGTATCCTGCTCATCGCGGCGATCGGGCTGGCCATCACGTTTGGGCTGATGGGGGTGATCAATATGGCCCATGGCGAGATGATCGCGCTGGGTGCCTACACGACTTACATTGTGCAGTGCATGTTCGGCCAGGGATTCGAGGGGTCGCCGTTTGGGATTAGCATCAATATTCCCGGGATGGGTCTTTCGGAAAACACCGCCAGTGAATGGTATTTTGTGGTGGCGATGCCGATGGCCTTTCTGGTGGCCGCGTTCGCCGGACTAGTGCTGGAGCGCACCGTCATTCGCTTTCTTTACCGCCGGCCACTGGAGTCCCTGCTGGCGACGTGGGGTGTGTCGATCGTGTTGCAGCAGGTCTTCAAGCTCACCT
>JAYUWZ010000659.1:0-7368 GCA_043753265.1 Verrucomicrobiaceae bacterium | reverse complement strand
CCGGCATCCAGTTCATGCCGATCAATACGCTCTACCATCTCGCCGCCGAAGCCCTTCAGGATGCCCCCAGCCACGCCGCAGCAGAGCGCTTTCTGATGATTGGCGACTGGGTCCATTACCTCCTCAGCGGAAATGCCGTGCAGGAGGAAAGCAACGCCAGCAGCACCCAAGTGTGGAATCCGCGCACCCGGAGTTGGAGCGCCACCCTCGCCGGGGCCGCCGGCATCCGCCCCGATCTCCTCCCCAAGGTAGTCCCTCCATGCACCTCGCTGGGCCATCTCCTGGCACCGATTCGGGAGGAAACCGGCCTCGAGCCCATGGAGGTCGTCGCAGGCTGCGTGCACGACACCGGTGCCGCGGTGGCCGCCGTCCCTGCCGAGCCGGGCGAAGACTGGGCTTATCTCAGCAGTGGCACCTGGTCGCTCATCGGTGTCGAACTTCCCGGCCCGCTCATCAATGACGCCGCGCGCCTCGCCAATTTCACCAACGAAACCGGAGTCGGAGGCACCAGCCGCTTCCTCCGCAATGCGAGCGGCCTTTGGATTCTGCAAGAATGCAAACGCCAGTGGGCCCGCGAAGGCAAAGACTGGACCTACGATGAACTGACCCTCGAGGCCGAATCCGCCGAACCCTTCCGCTCCCTGGTCAACCCCGACGATCCACGCTTTCTCCGGCCAGCAAACATGCCCGAGGCTGTCCAAGCCTACTGCCGCGAAACCAGCCAGCCCATCCCTGAAACCCCCGGTCAGTTCGCAAGGTGTGTCTTCGAGAGCCTCGCCCTCCTCTACGGGAAAATGCTCACGCTGCTGGAAAGCGTCACCGGTCGCACCCTGCTAAAGCTCCACATCGTGGGCGGCGGCAGCAAAAACGCGCTCCTCAATCAAATGACCGCCGACGCCACCGGCCGCACCGTGATCGCAGGCCCGGTCGAGGCCACCGTCATCGGGAACCTCCTCCTCCAAGCCCTCACACTAGGCCACCTCCCCGACCACGAAGCCCTGCGCAAAGTAGTCCGCAACTCCTTCAAAGTAAAAACCCACACCCCCACCGACCCCGAAGCCTGGCACCCCGCCCAAGCCCGCTTCGCAAACCTCCCCTAAAGTAGCGCAAAAGTAGCGCAAACTTCCAGTCCGCATGGTGGTGAGTTACTTCGTCGCATGCGTCATGCACACACACCAAAGCCACACCCCGCTCCGCACTGCGCTTTCCATTGAGCGTTGGACGTTGGACGTTGAGCGTTGAGCGTTACCGCTACCCGGTCACCATCCCCTGCAACCTCCCCAAAAACACGGCCAACCCCTCCCCATCCCCATCCGGCTCCAATTCCAAAAGCCGTCGAGCCCTCAAGGCCAGTTCCTGCACTGGCACCCACTCCGCCTCGCCATTCACCGGCTGCTCCATCAGAAATACATGCGACCCCGCCTTTAAGGCCTCCACCGCAATCTGCGGACGCGAAATCGGCGGCGTGGTCACAATCACTGCATCCGGTCGAAAACTCAGCGCTTCGCTGAGTTCATTCGTGGCAAAACACGCATGAGCGGTTGCCGCGAGAGACGCTGCACGACGGGGATTGGTATCGCAAACGACCACGAGGCGGGCCTCACCGAGCAGGTCCGCACAACGAAAGCCATGCGAGCCGCACCCTACAATCGCGACACGAAGAGGTGGCACTGTATTCATACCTTGGAACGCCTTGAAATAGAGCATAACCCGGCCCACCCGGCAAGAAATCCAATGTGAAACCTCCAAAGTAGGCGAGGTTTTCCAACCTCGCTCAGCAACACTTATCCCCAGCTTACGGAGCGCGGTCTGTGTGCGAAGCACCAGCCGCAGCAATAAACGCCTTTGCGAGCCGCGCTCATCGTCGCCAGAACCCGCAAACCCTCGCTAACTTTCGTGGGGGTATCCAGCAATCTCGTTCCATCCCACCGCGTAACTCAAAATCATTGAGCACGTTAAAGAAAACCGGAAAAACCACTTGCAATAAATACGCTCACGTAGCATTGTGAAAGCGTTCTGGGGGGAACAGCGGCTCTCTGGTTGCCAATCGGCGCCGGGGAGCCGCACTTTTTTTATCCCATCGCTCTAATGTCATCACGTGATACACTCAGTCACCACGTGAGGAAAGGATCGGCCCAACCTTGCGCACCCCGCGTCATGGCGTCGAGTGAGCGCGTTTTTAGGCTAAAGCGAATAGCAAGTGGATCGCCGAGCGAAGCCATCATAAGTGGCATGCACCGTCCCACCACTTTGCCCTGATTCGGAGGACCTCAAAGACTATCCTCCACTCGCCCAAGCCCCAAGCCCCTGGTCAAACTCTCGAGACATCGTAAACCCGCAAGTCACGGCGATCAGACCAGTACCACTGTTTCTTATTCCGAACCGCAATGGCCAGCGTCGCCTCATCCGCCCACGCAATCTCCGCGTGATAGTACAGCCCGAGCTTCTCACGATGCACGATGGCATTGTCAGCATGCCGAATCACAATCAGGTAGTGTGCAACATCGGTGGGCTTCACAGGCGCATTCAGCCGTGATCGCGCAGGGTCTCGATGTTGACTCGGTGGCTCGCAAGCGATGACAAATGCACGGTCACGCTTTTGGATCAGGCAATTGTAGCGCTCCGATGTTTCAAGTCCTTCGAGGGCCAGTATTCGGTCGATGGCATCGGGATCTTCCGTTTCACTGGGGATCCCTCCATAGCGAAAGCGCGGCTTCTGGAAATCTCCCTTCCTCAAATCAAAACAGTGGTTCCGAGAGAGAATGGTCCCACTGCTTCGATCCAGAAGACACCCTCCCCTCGTAAGGATTTGGTCATCTTGGATTCGGAATGGACCATCTCCTTCATTGTCGCACGGAAGATACTCAAAGAGTTTCAAGAGCCAGTCGAAGCGGTCGCCAAGACGACTCCAAATCTTTTTGCCCGTTTCAAAACTCAAAGCATAGACCCCACTGTATTCATCGGTTGTTGCCACGATAACCCCGCGGGCTACATCAAAAAGGCAACGGGCTCGCCTCTGGTGACTCAGCCAAACCAATTCCCCAGTGCGACGCTGCGCGTAACAATAATCCCGTGCGCGAATCGTCGATTGAGAGCGATAAGCACAGAAGGTGCAGGATCCGCAATCGCAGGGACGCTCAGACGATAAGACGCCCGATCTTGGAAAATTGGAATCGGAAAGCTCGTCGCTACCGTCCATGTGCATGATGCTGATGAGCAATGGAGCGATAGCGAGCCCCCTCTCCGAATGCCATAAAGCACGGAGGAGCAATTTGGGCAGTGTTCGTTCTCGTTCATCGGCAAACTCGAGGGGTGCTTGAAGCACTCAATATCTCTCGGTTATCACTGAAGCGCAACTCCAGCCCGCTAGACCGAAGGAATCCTTTTCCTGTAGATTTCAGACTCCAGAAGCGCCGTGCTCTATTTTCCGCGTAGCGGCAGGATAAGGTAGCTGGAGTGCACGACCCACTGTGCAAGCATTCAGCCCCTCGCCAATAGCGCAACGACTCAGCGATCACAGATCGGCATGCGATCTCACCGGTAGACTGAAACCACTGTCAGGCTGGGAAACATAACACGGGCGAGATTGTTTGTGCGGAGATGAGCCGGGACGTTCGTCCTCTCAACGATCACCGAAACCACAGTGGCGCGAAGCGCCCTTTTAGAACAGTCATCCCGAGGAACGAGTCGAGAATCGAACATGGCACCGGGGCCGAGGCGGGGGCGCAACCTCACTTCGTCGCGGTGTGCGCCCCGGTGGAATAACCGTCCAAATTCAAAACGAGTGGGAAGTGTGTTGCAGTCATACGACTGTTCCACGTGGAACACTCAGTCCTTCTGTCTCACAACGAGCACGCATTTAGAGCGGTTGCCAAAAGTAGTTTCCGTATGCAGCGAATCGAGGAACTCACGGCGTTGGATGTTACGCCGAAGGCGTTTCATCGCTCAGCCCAAGGTTGCGAGGAACGAGCTACCCTGGGTAAGGCCATGGAGAGTTCCTACCCTGAAAGGGTTGCATCCACACCCTTTCAAGCTCTATGAACCGGAAATAATTTTCGGCAACCGCTATAAGGGGGAGAGCAGCCTTCCTGAGTCCCGCTTTGCTGGCTTATGGAAACACGCGGCCTGTCGAGGTGAGTTTCCAAGGTATTTTTGACTGTGTCTTCGCGGTTCAACCTTGGCGTCCTGCCGGTTCAATTTGCCGGCGTTCCGTCGTTCTGTGTTCTTGGCGATTCACTATTAGCCCAGTTTTTCAGGCCGAAATGTTCCACGTGGAACATTCACAGAAAGCCAAACTGCGGAGGCTTGCCGAAAAAGTCCCCGAAAAACAAAACCGCCGCGCCAGGAAAACCCAGCGCGGCGGCAGTACACCACAAACTCAACCCTTCGGTCAGAACGAAAGCTTGGTAGCCAAAACAAAGTTCGTCCCCGGCTCATTAATGCCCGATCCGTGGATGCGGTAGTCCTCGTTGGTCAGGTTCTCGCAGGCGGCGAAGATGTCGACCCGTTCGCATGGACGCCACCCTGCACGCACTGTGTAAACAGTGTATCCATGCGTCCCGCCCGGGGGAATCCGTTGCGTATCGGCAGCGTCCCCCAGGGAGAGCCGGTCTTGGCCGCGCGCCATTGTCACAGAAGCCTCCGCCCACCATTTAGCGTCGCTGCTATCCCACCGCAATCCCACTTGACCCATCAGCGGATGAATCCGGGATGCGGGAAAGACGCCGATACCGTTCTCCAGGTACTGCCCCACTTCGCCCTCACTCCACGCAATCGTGCCAAAGGCCGCCCATCCCTTTGCAAAGCGCCAGTTGAGCCCCGCCTCAATGCCCTGCACATACCCGTCGCCGGAGTTGGTGCGTTGCACAGCCGGTAGGCCGTTCACCACGGTCCCAGTGGGATACCGCAGAATCTGGTCGTCGATCACGGTGTAGTAGTAGGACGCGTAGAAATCCACCTTCTCTGTCGCGACCTTGGTGCCAATTTCAAAGGCCACGTACTGCTCAGGGTCCAAATCGGTCGTGGGAATCTCCTGCTCGCCACTCCTCGCCACGTCAAAAGAAGTGAAGTCAGAGAGGTTCGGGGCCCTGAAACCCTGGGAGACACCGCCGAAAATGTTCCACTGCTTGGTCACATCATACTTGGCGCGCAGGGAGAAAGTCAGGGAGTCGAAGGCTTCAGTGAAGCTGTCCAAATTCGTCCCATCGGTCAGGTCGGGGTCGATCTTGCCGGTATCCGCCTGCGCCCAAGTCCAGCGTACGCCAGGGGTGATGGTTAATTTGTCGCCCACCGAAATCTCGTCCTGCAGGTAAATGCCAAAGAGATCGTAGCTGCTGTCGTCGGCCACTGGGCCACGGGGTTTCAGGTTCCGCAGGGAACCATCTGGGTTCCAGCGACTTCCCCAGCTCTGCACTTCATCGCGATAGTATTCCAGACCGTAGGCCAGCTTGCCGAAGCCGGTGGGGGTTTCGAGGTGAAGCTGAAAGCCATACTGGTCGTCTTGGAATCCATCGATGTCCCGGCGCCCTCCGAGGCGGATGCGGTCTTGCTCCTCCTTCTGCCGGTGAAAGCTAATGCTGATGCCCAGTTTCGAAATCCAGTCGTTCAGGTCGCGCGCCTCCATTTTGGCATACGCCAGTTCGCGCAACTGGTCGAAGTCGCGCCGGATGTCCGTCCCGACTTCCGTCCCGTCGAAGCTTTTACTGAAGTTCGTCGCGTGCCACCGGGGCGCGTTGTTCTGTTCCACGCGGAAATACCTGAGCGTCACGTCAATGTCCTCCGTTGGGCGGTAGAGCAGTTTGAAGTCGCCGTCGATTTCGCTATAGCCGCTACGCTCCTGCTTCCCGATCAGGTCGCCGCCGCGCAGGTCGTCGTAATCCTTATAAGTCACCCCCGCCGCAATCCCGAGCTTTGAGGAAAGCGCCGCCGAGACTTCCCCGCGGACGGTGTGCGAATTCTCCGCAGTGGCATATCGATACTGCGTCGAGCCATGCACCTGCGGTCCCGACTCTGGCTGTGACGCGGGCACGACGCCCTTGGCCGTCTTGCCATCCGCCTTGCCGGTGTTCGCCTCTGGCCAGGAAATCAGGGGAGGGGTTCGCGTGATGGCGTTCACTGCCCCGCCGATGGCATCGCTGCCATACAACACGGAGGAAGGCCCTTTCACCACCTCCAGCCGATCCACAGAGTATTGGTCCACAGTGCTCCAATACTGGTTTGGCCCTTCGCGAAAAACCGCGTTGTTGAGCCGGATGCCATCGATCATCGCCAGGGTGCGAAACCCCGTAAACCCTCGAATGAAGGGCGAAGCCTGCCCGTAGCCAGTCTTCTGAACCATCACGCCGGGCACATCAGCCAGTGCATCCGTCAGGGTGCGCACCTGCTTCCGGCGAATAAATTCTTCCTCGTTAAGTACTTGTGCCGTGTAAGGCACATCGAATACGGATAGTTCTGTCCTGGTGGCAGTCACAATGACCTCCTCCAGCAGACTGGCCTCCATGCGTTCGGCGGGCATCTGGGCGTGCGCAAGGGTGGTGAGACATGCAAGGGCGATGGGTGTGAGCGGTGGTTTGGTCATGGGATGATTAAGGGTTTTGTTAGGCGAAGGGTCCGAATGGACGCGCCTTAGCCAACGCTGTGCCACTCTGGCCAGAGGCAGCATTTTCTCTGTAGATTCCCTCAGCGCTCACAAAGTGCAGGACAAGATATGTTCATCACAGATCGCAGATTATGTGACAGATTCGGCGTTCTTGGGGTTCACCCCCGCAAGCCCACCTCCGACCTGCGCCTTCCATTGGGCGTTAAGCGTTGGATGTTGGGCGTTGGGCGTTTTGCCGTGCGACGGGACAACGAGGCGCGGCATCTGCTACGAAGGTATGGAGCGCACCTGCACAAAACCCAGCATCTCAGTTGCCGATATTGGGCCACCCCGTTCCAGCGGAATAAAAAGTAATCGTCGTATGCGGTGGAAAGAATACTTTCTGCACGCGATGAACTCGCTAGCCCGCCGCCTCGCCCTTCCTATTGTCGGATTCGTCGTGGCCGGATCTCTCGCCCTTGTCTGGTGGCTGGGCATCGAGGCCGAGCGCGAGTCCCGGGAAAAATTCGCCTCCATGGCGCGAACCAACGCCGGGTTCATCCGAAAGGAAAACCTCCCCCTGAGCGATCGCACCGCCACCGCGCTCAGCGAAGTGCTCGGGGTCGGCGTATTCTTTGCCATGGCAGGAACTGCCCCCGGAATCACACCCCCGTCGACCGCTAGTGCCGACCTCATCGCCCTGACAAAAAACGCTCCCGGAGTAGTCAGCCGGCTACCCGGCCTGCCCGGTGAAATCGTGGCACTGCCCATCGCAAACGGCGCATCCATGT
>JAYUWZ010000658.1:0-3453 GCA_043753265.1 Verrucomicrobiaceae bacterium | reverse complement strand
GTGTGCGGATTGGCAGCAGCATTCCCACCGCACACCGGCTTCGTTTTGCTTTAAAACTCAACCGCATCCACGATGGCGCATAACGACTGGCTCGGACTCAAAAAGGAACTACCCCCACGGCGGCGGCTGATCCTTACGATCCTCGCTTTCCTTGTGCCACTGGGCCTGTGGTCGGCAGTGAGTTACATCCCGTGGCTGTGGCATCCGCAGGTGCGCATCACCTCGCCGGGCGAGGTGGAATACTTCTCGGAGGACATGGACGTGAAACGCGCCGAGTTCGATGAGCAGGTCGTGAAGATGCGCGCCGAGGGGCTCACACCGCCGGAGGGGTATCGCACCAATCCTGTTTACCTGCCCGCGCCACACCAGGTCTTCCGCGCGCTTTACAGCGCATTCACCACCGAGCCGCGCCTGCCCAACGAGCCATGGTTTCACGAAGCCTTCGGCCACAGTATTCGCACGATCCTGTGGGGCTTTTTCCTTTCCTCGCTGGTCGGCGTACCGCTGGGAATCCTATGCGGAGCGTTCCGTTTCTTCTCACGACTGCAGGAGCCATTCATCGAGTTCTTCCGCTACCTGCCCGCGCCCGCTTTTGGCGCGCTGTGCGTGGCGGTGCTGGGAATCGACGATGCGCCAAAGGTTGCCATCATTGTGATTGGAACCTTTTTTCAGCAGGTGCTGGTGATTGCCAACACAGTGCGAAAGGTGGACCCCGCATTGATCGAAGCCGCGCAAACCCTGGGCGCAAGCCGTTGGGCGCTCGTGCGGCGGGTGATTGTTCCCGCAAGCATCAGCGACATTTACACGGACATGCGCATCCTGCTCGGCTGGGCTTGGACCTACCTCATCGTTGCGGAGGTCGTGGGTACGATGTCGGGCATCACTTACTTCATCAATCAGCAGGCGAGGTATAGGAACTTCGACAATGTGTACGCGGCCATCATGATGATCGGCATTATCGGCTTCGGCACCGACCTCCTGCTCGCGAAACTCGGCACCGTGCTCTTTCCGTGGAAGCGTCCGCGCGGCGCAAACAGGCAAACGTGGCTTGAATGGATGCGCGAGCCCGGCCCCGCCTGGCGCAAGCCAACTCCGCGCAAACCCACACCCGTCCAGCCATGAACGCCGATTACCTCACTCTTGCCCCGGCCGTGCGCGAACGTTTTGAGCGCATCCGCCAGCGCCCTGTCCGGCTCACCGTGCGCGGCTTGAAAAAAACCTACACGGCCGACGACGGGAGCGAGCGAACGGTGTTCGACGGCCTCACGCTCGACGTGCATCGGCGCGAGTTCATCTGCGTCATCGGTCCTTCGGGCTGCGGGAAGTCCACCTTCATCCGTATCGTGGCAGGGCTCGACGATGCCTGCGGCGGCGAAATGCTGCTGGATGGAAAACCCATCGGCGAACCCGGTCCCGATCGCGGCATGGTGTTCCAAGGATATACGCTATTCCCGTGGCTCACCGTGAAACGCAACGTGATGTTTGGCCTCGAGATGCAGGGCAAAGGAAAGGAGACCGCCGACGTGGAGGCACGCCAGTGGCTCGACATGGTGGGGCTTTCAAAATTCGAAAACTCCTACCCTCACCAACTCAGCGGCGGCATGAAGCAGCGCGTGGCCATTGCACGCGCGCTGGCCAATGAACCGCGCATCTTGATCATGGACGAACCGTTCGGCGCACTGGATGCCCAGACCCGCGCGCAGATGCAAAACTACCTGCTGCAAATCTGGCGCAAGGTGGACGTAACGGTGCTCTTCATCACGCACGACCTGGATGAAGCGGTTTACCTCGCTGACCGCATCCTCGTGATGGGCGCAAATCCGGGCCGCGTCCTGGAGTTCATCGAGAATCCTGTGCCGCGCCCGCGATCGCCCGAGCAATTTCTATCGCCGGAATTTCTAGCGGTGCGCCGACGCCTCGATGAACTGATTCATCCACCCATCGAAACCGAGGACGAAAAAGTCCCGATGGTGAAGCTCACCGCCGCCGGAGACGAAGTAGAATAACCGCGCGAAGCGCCCTTGGAGTGCGGCGATTCTTCGCCGCTCTCAGGCACCTTGCCTAACCACCAACACCTTTTTCCCAAATCGTATGACCAACGAAACCCTTCTCTATGAAGAGCGCATTCCCGGCGGTGGCCTGTGGTCCGGCGTTCTACGCCGGTACTGCACGCTGCGCCTGACCGACCTGGAGGGCCGTGCCAATGTGGGCCTGATGGCCTACCGCGCCGCCCAGCCGCTGGATCGCCTGAATCTGCCCGATACGCTAAAAGCTCAATACACCGCCAGGCTCACGCACGGCCATGTGCTGATGAGCGACATGGGCCATGCACTGCTCAGCATCACCGCCGACACGGTGGGCTGGCACGACCCTCTCGCAGGCCATACGAATGCGGCGCACGTGCTCGCGAAGTACGGTGAAAAAAGCTACCAGACCGCGCGCAACGACTGGCACCGCAACGCGCACGACAATTTCCTGATCGAGCTCGCCAAGCACGGACTCGGTGCGCGCGACCTCGTGGCCAATGTGAATTTCTTCAGCCGTGTAGATGTGGATGCCGAGGGCCGCATGACCTTTCACCCAGGCAACTCGAAAGCTGCTGCCACTGTGGACCTGCGCGCGGAGACGGATGTGCTCGTGGTGCTGAACACCTGCATGCACCCACTCGACCCTGTTCCTGCATACAGCCCGAAGCCGGTGATGCTCTCCTTCCTCAGTACCCCTCCACCGGCAGCGGACGATTATTGCCGCAACTTCCGCGGTGAAAATCAGCGGGCCTTCACTCTCACGGAACGTCTCCACTCCTAGCATTCCGATCCACCAAATGAGCACTCTCATATACACCGAAAGCGATCTGGATTCCTCCACCGCCATCTACGATCATACGCTCCCGGCAGGGGACGGATGGATGCACGAAATCCTCGCGGGCCAAATCCTTCGCATCGTGGACCTCGAAGGCAATCAGGCTGCGGACACACTATTTTACAACGCGCGCGATTTCTCGGATCGCTACAGCGCGCAGGACACGATTCGCGAACAAGGCAGCATCTACCTCACCACTGGCACGCAATTGATGTCGAGTGGCGGCAATGTGCTGGCGACCATCGTCGCGGACACCTGCGGCCGCCACGACACACTGGGCGGAGCCTGCGCGGCGGAGAGCAACCAGGTGCGCTACGCGCTGGAAAAGCGCTGGATGCACAGTTGCCGCGACACCTTCCTGCTGCAAATCACACGCTGGGGGCGCGGCGCGGCAAAGTGCGACATCGCCCACAATATCAACTTTTTTATGAACGTGCCGGTGACTCCTGAAGGCGGACTGTCCTTTGAAGACGGCGTGAGTTCCGGCGGGCGCTATGTGGAGATGCGGGCCGAGATGGACATCGTGTGCCTCATCTCGAATTGCCCGCAACTCAACAACCCCTGCAACGCCTACAACCCAACGCCCGTGCG
>JAYUWZ010000657.1:0-3453 GCA_043753265.1 Verrucomicrobiaceae bacterium | reverse complement strand
TCGAGCCAATCCGGCTCAGGTGAATAGCGTAAACGTAAAGCAATATCTGGAGGCGCGAACGGACGGGGATGTCCGTGTCGCTTTACCGCTTCCTCGCGTCGGACTACGGCTTGGCCGCCTTTTCCTTCTCTTTGTGTTTGTTCTCGGCCATGCCGAGAATGGTCTTCAGAGATTTGATCTCCTTTTTGCTGTTCTCACCGAAGTTGGAGAACCCGTGCTCGAAGATCACGATGAAGCAAAATGTCGATGCAAGGAAGAGTGCAATCCAGAATATGGCGCGGATGAGGCTCATTGGCTGTGGCGGAGTATTGCAGGTCTCGTGCTAGCGGCAATGTGATTTTCAACGTGGGAGCGAATGGAGAGGAAGCGCGCATCGCAGGGTATTCCCGCCCACCAACCCTGACTCCCCAAGCCAGAGCGGGAGCAAGCTCCCGCTGGCACCTTGAGTTTACTTGCTGGAATTACGCGCGCCCGGAGGAGACGGAGAGGACTTCACCGGCTTCGCAGGAGACCTCTATGGCGATGGGGCGGCAGCATACGGTGCAGTCCTCGATGGTGGAGTGGCTGCCCTGCGAGGTATCCGCAGTGCTCTGGAATACCTCGCCGCAGTAGGGGCACTCTATTTCGATTTCGACTACGTAGTCCATTGTTCAGGCTGCCGGGATTCGGCGACTAGAGCTTCAAGCGGGGGGCGTCGTTCCAGAGTTCCTCGAGCTGATAGAGTTCGCGCTTGGAGCTGTGGAAAATGTGCATGACGACGTCGCCGTAGTCGGCGACGACCCACTGGCTGAGCGGGTAGCCATCGACGCCCATGGGGCGGCGACCGTGGTCTTTTCTTAAAATACCATCCACTTCGCCGGCGATGGCTTTCAACTGCGGCTCGGAGGAGCCGGTGCAGATGACGTAGAAGTCCGTGAACGACGAGAGGCCGCGGAGGTCGATGGCGATGATGTCTTCCGCTTTTTTATCGGCGGCAATGCTGGCGCAGAGGCGAGCGAGATTTTCTGAATTAATGGATTTCATCCTTGGTGTATAGGCCGCGCGCTTCAATGATCTGGCGCACTGCATCTGGAACGAGGTAGCGGATGCTGAGGCGCTCTGCAACCCGCTTGCGTATCTCCGTGGAAGAGATGTCGACCCGGCGGTGCACACGGGCGAACTCGTGGGGGTGGGCGGAGGCGTCGCGCTCGAACACGATAAAGCGGGCCAATTGGACTAAATCGGGGTAGCGGCGCCATTTGGGGAGGTCTGGCACGTTGTCCTGGCCGATGAAGTAAAAAATCTCGTCGCCAGGGGTATGCCTGCGCCATGCCTCGACGGTATCGATGGTGAAACTGGGCCCTTGGAGGCGCACCTCGGAGTCGGCGCACTCGAAGCGTGGCTCGCCTGCTATGGCCGCATTCACCATCTCCAGCCGGACCTCGGGGGCGGTGGGGGTGGTGTGAGTTTTGAAAGGCGAGACGGCTGCGGGGATGAAGACCACGCGGTCGAGCCCGAGCTCCTCCATGGCCTCGCGAGCGAGGATTAAGTGGCCGTGATGAATGGGATCGAAACTCCCGCCGTAGAGCGCGGTGCGCATGGTCGGGGGAATGTGGGAAGGTGGGAAAGGAATGTCGAGGGGGGAAAGGGTCTGGGGAATCCCGAGGGGGGTGATTTAAACGCGGTCAAATCGATGATTATCGCGAGTATGGAGGGTGAAGGAGATAGCCCCTTCGCGCAGTGAGGTGGCCGATTGAGGCCCCTTCGACAAGCCCAGGGCAGGCTCTGGAGAACGGTAACGAACGAGTAAATGCGTCAGGGACGTGTGCTCCCAGTGGCGGCGCTCCCACTCGAAGGCGCGCTCCTGCTCGCGTAGCCCGGATTTAAATCACGCTCCAAGCGTGGTATTACTAAGCGAGCCATTCGCGGGCTTCGATTTCGCCCGTCTCCGGGAAAAACTGCACCGGGCCCTTGCGAAGGCCCGCGCCTGCGAATGCCAGCACCTCCGCCTCCCAGCGTGGGTTGCCTACGATCGCGATCTTTTCGAAATCGTTGCGGTGGCTGAAAAAGAAGTCAGTGTCTCCCCAATCAGCCCCTCGCTCCCAGCCACTGAAGTCTTCCAGGATCACGAGAAGCTTGACGCTTCCGGAAGCGAATATCTTTTCCACGAACTCGGCTTGTGTGGCCTCCAGTTCGGATTTTTTGAGCAGGCCGTTGATGCGTAGAACGCACAGGCGGCCCCCTTCTTGTTCGAGAATGGCACTCATGGGTGTGTTCGTAAGAGATGCGTGAAATGCTTTTACCAGGAGTTGTAACGGGCGTCGGCGCGGTCGCTGCGGATTTGACGGCGATCCTGTCTGCCCTCGTAGCGGGCGTCGTAGCGGTCCTGGCGTGTCTCGGTGCCGGAGGTTCGAACATCCTGCCGGTGTTCGATGCGTTCGACGCGGGTTGCACATGCTCCGAGCGCGAAGGCGCAGGCAGCGAATGCGGTGAGGGCGATGAGTCGGGTGATGTGGTGCATAGTTACTGTTGGTGATCGATTGTGGTGGTGTTGTTTCTCGAAAAGAAGCGCGGGCTCAAATGGCGTTGCGTTGCGCCAGGGCGTCGTAAGCGGCGTACTTGTAGAGGTCGCCGAGGGTCGGATAGTTGAAGCACGCGCGATTGAAAAGTTCTGCTCCGGAATCCGTGAGCAGCGCAATCAATCCAACGTGGACCAGTTCCGTGGCCTGCTCGCCCATAACGTGAACGCCCAGCAGCCGCATGTCCTCGCGGCGGAAGAGGAGCTTCAGGAAACCGGTCTGGTCGCCGATGATTTCACCGCGGGGGATGTCTGCGTAGCGCGCGCGTCCCGCGATGAAGTCCACGCCTTTCTCGCGAAGTGTTGCCTCCGTCTCCCCGGCCATGCTCGCCTCGGGAATCGTGTAGATTCCAGTGGGCAGAATTGTCGCGAGGTCGCTTTTGAATGTGGATCCAAAGGCGTGCGCAACGGCGACGCGGGCCTGCTCGATGCCGGTGGATGCAAGCGCGGGCGGGCCGACCACGTCGCCAGCTGCGTAGATATTCGGAACCACGCTTTGGTAGCGTTCATTGACCGGCACAAGGCCGCGCTTGCCCGGGGTGATGCCGGCGGCGGCAAGATCCAAAGCTGCGGTGTTGCTCTGCCGGCCTGCGCAAACGAGCAGTGCGTCGCAGGTCAGCGTTCCGCCGGAGGAAAGAGTGAGAATGAGGTCGCCGGGCTGCGAGGCGTCGCAGGCCACCACTCGTTCCTTCCAGTGAAACTGCACGCCGTTCGCCGCCATCGCCTCAGCGAGAGCACGGGAGATTTCCTGATCCAGAAAAGGCATCAGCACTTCGCGACCATCGACCAGATGCACCTCGACGCCCAGCGCGGCGAAGGTGCCCGCGTATTCACTGCCGATAACACCGCCGCCGATGACGACCAGCTTCCTAGGCATCGCCGTGAGCTGAAGGATG
>JAYUWZ010000656.1:0-7383 GCA_043753265.1 Verrucomicrobiaceae bacterium | reverse complement strand
CTTCCATCCTGTCGCTCATCGCCTTAAAGACCTCCCTGTCTAACTATTGTCACACATTGCCGTCCGAACTTTCCAACCAAGCCTACCCCATCAAGATTGCAGCCCAGCGATCGGGTCTCACCACGCACATCATTCGTGCATGGGAGAAGCGGTATGGCGCTGTGAGCCCGGATCGTAGTGCGACTCAGCGGCGCCTTTACTCGGAAACTGCGATAGACCGTCTTACCCTGCTGGGACGTGCGACGAATGCGGGATATTCGATCGGGACCATCGTCCATTTCACCGATGAGCAGCTGAGGGTGCTTGCCGCCGAGGCCCCCGCACCGCCTGTGGCAAAGCCGGAAAACGCCGCGCCCGCGCAACTCGCGGCAATCCTGGAAGCTGCTTTTGCAGCGGTCGCCGCGCTTGATAGCATGGCGCTGGAGCGCGAATTGCATGCGGGCCTCGTGGCGCATGGCCGCACCGCCATCATGCAGCAGGTGCTCTACCCACTCATCGTGCGCATAGGCGAATCCTGGGAGCACGGCACGCTGCGGGTCGCCCACGAGCACATCGCCTCCGCAGTGATCCGCACGTTCCTCGGCAATTTCGTGCGCTCTCATTCTGAGACGGTCAATGCGCCGGTGCTGCTCGTGACCACCCCGGCGGGGCAACTCCACGAGCTCGGCGCGCTGCTCGCCGCGTCTTCCGCTGCCGACCAGGGATGGCGCGTGACGTATCTCGGTCCGAATCTTCCACCCGAGGAAATCGCCGGGGCCTACCGCCAGAATGGCGCGGATGCACTCGCCATCAGCATCGTATACCCTGGGGACGATCCCGGCCTGCCCCAGCAGATCCAGATGCTGCGCGCGCTGCTTCCCACTGGCGCGCCCATCATTGCAGGGGGCCGGGCGGCGGGGGAATACCGCCCCGCGCTGGAGGCGGCGGAAGCCACGCTTTGTGGGAGCATGACGGACTTCATCGGCCAGTTGAAACGGGTGCGCCGGCAGCGTTCCGCCGCCGTGCCGGAATCGTAAAACACGTCCGCGCTTGCGTGGATGGCCCCAGATGGGTGAAGAATGGGGTGCTCCATGCTCACCATTTCCGCTGTTTCCAAATCTTACGCAGGCCGCATGCTCTTTCGCGACGTGTCGTTGCAGGTCAATCGAGGCGACCGTTTCGGCCTCGTCGGTGCCAATGGCGCGGGCAAGACGACCCTCTTTTCGCTCATCCTTGGTGAGACTTCGCCGGACACCGGTGGCATCAGCATGGAGCGTGGCATTACCTTTGGCTTTCTGCCGCAGGAGAGCGCGCCCGTGGCCGATGAGACCGTCCTGGAGCTCGCCACCGCAGTGACGCCGCACATGGCTAAATTGCGCCGCACCATCCGCATCCACGAGGCTGCGGGGGACACCGATTCGCCCGAATACCATGAGGCGCTGAAGGAATTCGCCGACGAGGACGGCCACGCCATCACTGCGCGGGCCAAGCGCATCCTGGCGGGTCTCGCCTTTCGCGAACGCGATTTTGACCGCCCTGCCAGCAAGCTGAGCGGCGGCTGGATCATGCGCACCCACCTGGCGCGGCTGCTCACGCTGGAGCCAGACTTGCTGCTACTCGACGAACCGACCAACCATCTCGACCTCGAATCGCTCGTGTGGTTTCGCGAGCATCTGCGGAACTATCCCGGTGCCATCGTGATGATTTCGCATGACCGCGACTTCCTCAACCAGCTCGTGCGCGACATCGTGGAAATCTCCCGCAGCAAGCTGAACCGCTACAAGGGCAACTACGACTCGTTCCTCATGGAGAAAGCCGCGCGCGAGGTGCAGCACGTGGCGGCGTATGAAAACCAGCAGCGCGAAATCGACCGGCTCCAGGACTTCGTGGATCGCTTCCGCGCCAAGGCCAGCAAGGCCTCGCAGGCGCAGAGCAAGCTAAAGCAGATCGAGCGCATGGACCTCATCGAGGCACCCATGGCGGCGGATGCCCGGGTGAAGTTCAAGTTTCCCCAGCCGCCCCGCAGCGGGCACCGGGTCATCAAGCTCAAGGACGTCGAGCACGCCTATGGCGACCTCGTGGTTTACAAGGGTCTCAGCTTTGAGGCGGAGCGCGGAGAGCGCATCGTGCTCGTGGGGCCGAACGGCGCGGGCAAGTCCACCCTGCTCAAGCTCCTCGCAGGCGTGCTGCCCGTGCAGAAGGGTGAGCGCGAGCTCGGCCACAATGTGCGCGCGGGTTACTTTGCCCAGCAGCGCGTGGAGATGCTCAACTCCCGGCACACCGTGCTGGAGGCCGCGCAGGACATCAACAGCCGCCCCGGCGAGCAGACCGCGCGCACCGTGCTCGGCTCCTTCCTTTTCCGTGGAGACGATGTGTTCAAGCCGGTCGCCGTGCTCAGTGGTGGTGAAAAGTCGCGGCTCGCCCTCGCGCGCCTGCTGCTCGACCCGCCAAACCTGCTGCTGATGGACGAGCCCACGACCCATCTCGACATTCCCAGCATCGACGCACTCATTGGAGCGCTCGACCAGTTTGAAGGCACGCTCATCTTCATCAGCCACGACGTGCATTTCATCCGCAAACTGGCCCGGAAGGTCCTGCACATCAGTGCCGGCGAGCTCACCCCCTACGCGGGCGATTACGACTACTACCTCGACAAATCCGAGGCCACTTCCGAGAAGGCCGGTCTTGTCGCGGGCGAGCAGCTTGCCGACTACCAGCCCGCCGCGGCGGGCGAGGCGCCGAGGCAGGCCAAGGGGCCGGGCCTCAAGGAAATGAAGGAAATGAAGCGTGCCGAGGCCGAGAAACGCAAGGCCGCCGCAAAGATCCGGCGGGAGCAGGAGGCGAAGGTCACCGCGCTCGAAACGCGCATCCACGAGATGGAGGCCAAGGTGAAGGAACTCACCGAGGCCATGCAAAACCCCGCCAACAACGGCGCGGAGATCAGCCGCAACCTCACCCGCACCACCGCCCAAATCGTGAACCTCAGCGTCGAGTGGGAGCGCGAGTCCGAGGTGCTGCAGGGGATGAAGCCGGAGGCGCAGGAGAAGTAAGGGAAAGCTTGCGAACGGCTGGGCGCGCCTATTTTTCGCCGCGCAATGTGAGCACCGCCTCCCCGCAGGCCCTGCCGATGGCGCAGAGGGTTTTGGGGCTGCCGAGGGAACTGGGGAGTTATATTATTCGTGCGCCGGCTCGGCGGGCGGTGGTGGCGGGACCTCCACGGCTTGAAAACGTTTTGCGACTTTTGCGGGTGGAGTGGCGACCCTCATGATGATAGGCCGTGTGTGCGAGTCCACCGCAGCGGTCACAAAGACTGCCAGTATCATGAGTGCTACGAAAATGCCGTAGATGAGGATAATGGGATAATCAATTTGAGCGGGCCATTTACTTTCGGCGAGCACGCAAAGAATTACCCACAAGGCAGGCACCACAAGCATCCACATGCCATATGCGCGAAGGAAGACCGTGAGCGGTTTCCATCGCAGCCACTCCGAGGGATAGCCCTGGATCTTCAAGACCGCGCACAGCAGGAAATAGCAAAGAACCACTATGGCAACCTGCACGATGGCTATCGTGGTAATGGGGCGGGCGCTCATGAGCGAAAGGTTTGGCAGTGATGGGGCGGCGTCAATCGCCAGTGCCTGAATAAGCTGTGTGCAATTCGCGGACGGCGGGGCTCAACCTGGGGGCCTCCATTTCCTGCGTTTGGACTTGGAATCACCGGGCTCGTGCTCGCGTGTGAATTTGGGTCGAAGGATGCCCTGTGATTCGATGGTGCCGCACGTACCGCATTTCATCGCTCCCTCATCGTCTTCTCCCATTTTCACGGTTCCCGGTTTATTGCAAAAGGGGCAGCGCACGCGGCCGGAGAGGAAATAGAGTAGCCCGAGTATGACGACGATATTTGCGGCCCCGATGGTGAAAATGAAGCCGTAGCCTTTGCGCAGGAAGATGCCGGCGAGGAGTAAGACCAGGAAGAACACGAGCGCACCAAGGGGCATGATGCAAAGCCAGACCCTCAGAGAGATGGAAAAGGGCTCTTTATTTGCGCTCATTTTCCAGCAAATCGGCTACCCCTTCGCCTGCACGCGCTCCATCTGCCGCGTGAGCTTGATACAGTAGAGCAGCGGGAGGGCGCCGAGGACTCCGAATGCGCAATCGATGAGCCGCCAATAGAACGGAATACCTCGAATGGGTCCACAGATGAATGCGTGCGGGAGGATGAGGAAACATGCCGCGAGGCCGGCGTAGAGCACCCACACATTGCGCACGGGATCGATGAGCGGGCCGATGAAAAAGACGGCGATGATGATGTGAGCAAATGCGAGCCAGTCGGTGCCGTAGGCATACCAGGGATAGGCCGCGTCGACGTCTTGCAGGCCGTCGCGTACGGTGAGCAGCCAGTGGTCGAGGCCCTCCCGCACATCGGCGGCCTTGAGGTGCTCCACTCCACGCCATTTGGTGAGGAGGTTCAGCTCCCACTGCAGCGGGAAGGCGGTGACGCCGCTGGCGACGAGGGCGAGAATGAAAAAACCAAGAACGAGCCGGTAGCGGCGGAGAAGTGATGGCATTGGAAGTGTGCCAGACTTATCGACTTTACGGCGGCTAGGCTAGTTCCTGGATAGACAATCAACACTAATGATATTGCGCCACTGGAAGCGTGGACGAAGCGTGCCGCGCCTTGGACTGC
This sequence comes from Verrucomicrobiaceae bacterium, assembly GCA_043753265.1. Classification (GTDB taxonomy): domain Bacteria; phylum Verrucomicrobiota; class Verrucomicrobiia; order Chthoniobacterales; family Chthoniobacteraceae; genus SXWH01. Next base: position 2,717 of record JAYUWZ010000656.1, on the reverse strand, counting down.
GTGTGGCATTCGAGCGGAGCGAGAAAGCCTGCCGAAGGCAGCCCGCAGGGTGCGAGCGGAGCCGAGCAGCAACCGTAAGCGCGACACCGCCTTCGGATGGGATTGCGGGCAGGGTTGGCCTTACTTATTCGGAGGTGATGGGCGGTCCCGTTCAAACGCTGGTTGGCACGATGACCCGCGATTCGCAAAGCGAAGGCGGTGTCGCGCTTAGGCTTGCCACGCGCAGTCCAAGGCTTCGCTCGCTTCGTCGGTGATCTTCAGTAGTGGTCATCCCGGATTTTCCACACCGGAATTGACGCCGCCCCTCCGCCAGCGTAGCTGCGCGCCATGCTCCAGAACATCGTCGTCCTCGGCGGTGGAAGCGCGGGACTCATTGCCGCGATCACGCTGAGGATGAAACTTCCCCGTCTGAACGTGTGCGTACTTCGCTCGCCCGAGATTGGTGTCATCGGCGTGGGCGAGGGTACCACCGCGTCGTTTCCCCGCCACTTTTTCGAGTACTTGAAAGTGCCGCCTCGCGTGTTTTACGCGGGCACCTCGCCCACGTGGAAACTGGGCATCAAGTTCCTGTGGGGACCGCGCCGTGAATTTTATTACTCGTTTGCAAAGGAGTATGAGCACCGCTGGCCGGAGCTCTCCCGCAATGTGGGCTTTTACCACGATGACGACACGCACTGGGTCGGGCCCATCTCGGCGATGATGGCGCACGAGCGCGCCTTTCCCCGTAAGGCGGATGGGATGCCGCAGTTCCACAACCACCACGCCTTTCACATCGAGAACATCCGGCTCGTCGGCTGGCTGGAGCAATGGGCGCGCGAGATCGGCGTGCAGGTGCGCGACGCGAATGTGGTGCATGCGGAGACCGGGCCGGTGCGCACCTCGGGCCGCGAGGAAAAAGGAATCACCGCGCTGGTGCTCGACACGGGCGAGCGCGTCACCGCCGATCTCATTGTGGATGCGAGCGGCTTTCGCAGCGAGTTGCTGGGCCGCGCGCTGGAGGAGCCTTACATCAGCTATTCCAAGTCGCTCTTCTGCGATCGCGCCGTGATTGCGGGGTGGACCCGCACCACCGAGACCATCCTCCCCTACACCATCGCCGAGACGATGAATGCGGGCTGGTGCTGGCAGATCGATCACGAGCACTGGATCAATCGAGGATACGTTTACGCGTCCTCATTCATCAGCGACGAGGAGGCCCTCGCGGAGTTTCGTGCGAAGAATCCGAAGCTCTCAAACGAGCCCCGTATCGTGAAATTTCGCAGCGGCCGCCGCGCGCGCAACTGGGTGGGCAACGTGGTGGGAGTCGGAAATTCCGTCGGCTTTGTAGAACCGCTCGAGGCCACCGCGCTGCAGGTCATCTGCGTGGAGGTGAGCACGCTGGCGGATGCACTGGTGGATTCCATGCAGGCCCCCGGCCCCATGCTGGTGGATCTTTACAACGCATTCAACGCGCAGGCGTGGGATGACATCCGCGATTTTCTCGCGGTGCATTACGCATTCAATACGCGCCTCGACACCGAGTTCTGGCGGGCCTGCAGGGCGGACACGGATCTCGCGGGAGCTGCGCGAATTGTGGACTGGTATCGCGAGAACGGGCCGAGCGCGCTGGCCAAGGGCATTCTGATCCCGGAGCAGAATTCGTTTGGCTTCGAGGGATACCTCGCATTGCTCACGGGACAAAAAGTGCCGCACGGCCGAGTGGGTTCCCATCCTGTGGATGACGCGCGCCTGTGGCGTGCGCGGAGGGATGCGTATGCGGTCGGAGCACTGAAGTGCATGCCCGCTTCCGAATGCCTCGCGGCACTGCGCAGGGCGGGGTGGATCAGCGCCAAAGGCTGAGTCACACAACTTGCCGGAGGTGGTGCGGATTCGAGAGACACGTGTGGATTCTGCTCATGGCGCGGATGTGGGAGTGGGGTAAATTGCAAAACCTTTCAGCCCTGTCATCCGCTCTTCCCAGCTTTTTCCATGAACACTCGTCGTCGTCTCGTCTCCGCATCCCGTGCCACCGCGTTTGCCGCGGCCCTGCTCGCAGGCCTTCCCGCAGCCCGCGCGCTCGATGTGGCTGGCTCACTTCTCATCGATCTCGATGCCGTGGATTTTGTGAATGGGACCAACTTCTGGAGCCAGCATAGCGCGACAGGAATCGTCGGCGACTTTACTGCCACAGGCACACCTACGTCGCAGGTACTCGGCGGCGGCACTGGCGTGGTGTTCGATGGCGGCGCGGAGTATTTCCTTGGCCCCCTCACCACCGGCAGCGCGCTGGCCACGGCGAACCCCACGCACACCATCGAGGTCTGGGCATACCAGGGGAACATCAAAGCGGAGGAGACCCTCGTCTCATGGAGCCACCGCGGGACGGACCGTGCAAACATGGCCTACAACTACGGCACCAGCACCGGTGCGGGCGGTTTTGGCGCAGTGGGCCACTGGGGTGACGCGGCGGATCTGGGATGGGGGACCGTGCCAGTTGCGGGACAATGGCACCATATCGTCTATACCTATTCGGGCACGTCCACTGTCACCAATGTGTATGTGGATGGTGTGCTGAATACCTCGGAGACGACCGGCGCTCTCAATCCCTTTGCGGATTTCAGCCTGAACCTGGGCATTCAACGCTCCAACGCCGGGGCTTTTGAACCCGACCTCGCACAGATTTTCAATGGTGCGATCGGAAAGGTGCGCATCCACAGCGGCGAACTTTCGGCAGCCAG
>JAYUWZ010000655.1:0-7383 GCA_043753265.1 Verrucomicrobiaceae bacterium | reverse complement strand
CACCGGCGGCACCATGGCCTTCCAGTCGCCGAATAAATTCCGGCGCGATCTCAAGGGCAACGCCCCCAGCCTTACCGTGTGCAACGGCTCCGAGCTCTGGATCTACTACCCGAATTTTAAGCAGGCCGAGCGCTACACGCTGGGGCAAAAGCAATTCTTCGACGACAGTATCGCCGCCCTCACCGCCGGGCTGAATTTTCAAAACGTCGACAAGTTCTTCCGCCTCGCGGTGGCAAAAGAGGGCAACGGACACCGCATCACCCTCACCCCCAAGACGAGCAGCCTCCGCCGCATCATGACCTCGCTCACCGTGTGGATGGATGCTGAGGGGAACATCAAGAAAACTGACGCCGTCCTGCCCAAGGGCGACCGCGTGGTGACCACCTACCAAAACGTGCGCCCCGCCAAGTCCAGCGACGCGAAATTCGACTTCGCTCCACCCGCCGGGGTGGAAGTGAGCACCCCCCTCGGAAAGTAACACAGTCGGCTCCAAATGAAATCCCCCCTGTTCCCGGCTCTGCTAATCGCTGCTTCATGGGTGGGGATGGGCAGTGCTATTTTCGCAGGCGAGCCCCTCCAGCAATTCGATGCACAGACAGCGGCACACCTCAAGGCACAACAGCCTGGTGATGGTCAGGACTCCAAAAAGCCCGGCATTTATACATGGCTCGCGCCATTTTATCTGGAGCTCAAACCTTACGCCAGACCTCCCAAGATGGATGACGCGGCACGGTGGATGTGGGCTAAAAGTCTCAGCGAATTAATCAAGCCAGCTCTTCTTCCCAACGAGTGGCAGCACAGGGATTTCAGCTTCGATGCCAGCCCTCGTTCGATGGATGAAGCTACGTTTAAAGGAGAGATTTTCTATTTCGACGAAATGCCTTCCGAGATTCTCCCTTTGTGCCGACAAGCGAAGACCTCCTCAGCGCGAATTTGGCAGCATCGCAGCGGAACGAGGACGATCTGGGTATTGAACTCCTGCCTCTATCACGTGATCGTCATCGGTGACCCGGCGGGCTTCGGCATCAAGGAGCCAACGGAGGACGACCTTGTCCGCATCCGGGATGAGTTCGTTCACTTTCCCACGAAAAATCTGACACTCCCGGATGGCTGGACCTCCAAGCTCAAAATTCAAGGCCGGGAAGGACGATTCGTGTGGGGAAAAATCGAGGCCACTGGCAACAAAGAGCAAGTCTCAATGACCACCTGGGGAAACGCCGCGGACTTTTTCTTTGATGGGACCCACTTCGCCCTGCGCATCACCCAGCGCGATCGGGCTGGACGCCCGGTGACCTACCCAAATTGAGTCTCGAAAATCTCCTTTACCTCGGGGCTGCCGCGATTATCCTCATCCCCCTTCATTGCCTCATAGTGTAACGGTAGCACAACAGATTCTGACTCTGTTTGTCTAGGTTCGAATCCTAGTGAGGCAACTTCCTCTTCGGCAGAGGATGTAGTCGTCCAAAGTCATGAAATCCGAGTTGTTCGATGCGTTGATGAAATCTCCGGTATTGCCCGAACTTCTACAGGAGGCGCAGGAGGCTTTCGCACGGGAGCAAAGGCTGCGCGAAAAATTTTACGCAGACATCTCGCCCGAACACAAATGGGAGTTCATCCAAGGTGAAGTCGTCATGCACTCACCCGCGTTGAACAGGCACTTGGTGGCAACCCAGCATCTTTACAATCTGCTCAATGCCTACGTCGTGGCCCGCAAATACGGGCAGGTACGAGTGGAAAAGGCGATGACCAGTTTTCCGCGCAATGACTTCGAGCCAGACATTATGTTCTTCGGCTTATCGAAAGCGGCACTCATTCATCCTGACACGCTGCGCTTTCCCATTCCCGACCTGATCGTGGAAGTGATTTCTCCATCCACTGAAGCACGGGATCGGGGGATCAAATTCGAAGACTATGCTCTTCATGGGGTGCGAGAATATTGGATCGTCGATCCAGTCGCAGAAACGGTGGAGCTATACTGCCTGCAAGGTGAAACCTATCCTCCAGCCGAGCGGCAGAGAGACGGCTTGCTTCGCAGTGATGTCGTCCCAGGTTTTGAAATCGCAGTGCGCGCGATTTTTGAGGAAACCGAGAATCTCACTGCCTTGCGGGCGATTCTGGCTGGTGGGACAGCCTGACAGCCCAACTTCGAGGGGAGTGATACGAGGCAACTCTTTCAAATCAGTGGCTGGGTTTTGGGCAAATCCTGTAACCGAGAGGCGTTTGCCCAGAACCAAGAAAGCACGGAAAGGACCAGATATGCACTCCGAACATTGGAGACAGTCACACTCTGCTGAAATCCGCTGATTGGATCACTCTATCCACGGCACGCGCGGCCTCTCGCGCTTCAGGACCAAGCGTGCCCAGCACCGCACGCCATCCGGAAATGGTGCCCTCTTTTTTTGCCGACGCGAGTTTCTCTGTAAGCGCCTCGATGAAAAACTCCTTCATCGTCCTGCCCTGCCGGGCGGCTGTCGCCTTGGCTCTCCGGAGAAGGGTATCTGGAATTTCAATCGTGGTTTTCATGCTGCCTAAAACAACTCCGGCCGCCCCTCGGTCATCACCACGATGCGATCCAGCAGGCCGTGGGCGCGGGCGCATTCGTGCAGGCGCTGGAGCGGTTCGTCGAGGGGTTCGTGGCTGAGGCGGAAGGTGCCGTAGTGCATGGGCACCATCACTTTTGCGCCGAGATCCTCGAAGGCCGCGCAGGCCTGCTCGGGGTTCATGTGGACTTCGCGCCCGGTGGGGGCGTCGTAGGCACCGATCGGCAGCAGCGCGACGTCGATGTTGAATCGCTTCCCGATTTCCTTGAAGCCCGGAAAATACGCCGTGTCGCCGCAATGATAAATCGTGCGTCCTCCCAGTTCCATGATGAACCCGCCAAAGCCGCGATGCGAATCGTGCAGCACGCGCGCCCCCCAGTGGTGGCAGGGCGTCATGGTGACCTGCAGCGGACCGTGTTTGTAAGTCTCCCAGTATCCCAGCTCGTGCACACTGCGAAAGCCGAGATCGTGCACCAGGTTCCCCACCTCGAAAGGAACCACGATGGGCTGGTCCTTCGCCACCTTGCGCAGCGTGCGGCGATCGAGGTGATCGAAGTGCGCATGCGTCACGAGCACGAGATCGATTTCGGGCAGATGCGTCAGCTTGATGCCTGGGTGCTTCAGCCGCTTGATCACCTTCAGCCATCCCGCCCAGTTGGGATCCACGAGCACATTGTGGCCGCGAAACCGGAGCAGAAAGGACGCGTGGCCAATCCACGTGATGCAGACCTGGCCATCCTCCACCTCGGAAAATTCCGGGGCCTCCGCCGCGCCGCGCCTTTTCTTGAAAAGCGAGGGCAGCCACACGCCCGTGATATAGCTCTGCATGCGCCAGCCCTTGCCAGGCTCGCGCAGGCCCACACGGTGTGCGCCAGCCTCCACATGCTGGGTGGTGTCCCCGTTCGCGGATTTTGCGATCTGGGCTTTGCGGGGCTTTTTGCGAATGGGCTCTGACACGGTGGCGAATGGTAAAGCGGACGGCGTGCCCCGCAAGTGCCACGTTGCGGTGGCGGCGCGAAAATTACATTTGCACGTGCAAACAAATCACGCGAGCAGGCGGTCGGGATTCAAGGCCTGGAGCGCCTTGGGAATGAAGAGCCCGTCCTTGCGCACGAGCTTGTCGTCGAAATAAATTTCTCCGCCGCCGTAGTCCGGGCGCTGGATGCACACCATGTCCCAGTGCACCTGCGAGCGGTTTCCATTCTCCGTCTCCTCGTAGCACTGGCCGGGCGTGAAGTGAAAGGAGCCCGCGATTTTCTCGTCGAAGAGGATGTCGCGCATCGGCTGCTGCACGTGCGGATTGAACCCAATCGCAAACTCGCCGATGTAGCGCGCGCCCGCGTCGCTATCCAGGATGGCATTCAGCTTGGCGTTGTCGCCATTGCATGTCGCCTTCACGGCCTTGCCATCCTTGAATTCCAGGCGGATGCCGTCGAAGCCCGTGCCCTGGTAAATGGTCGGCGCATTGTATTGCACCACGCCCTGCACGCTGTCGCGAATCGGCGCGGTGAAGACCTCGCCATCGGGGATGTTGTGCGTGCCGCCGCAAGGCAGCGCCTTGATTCCCTTGATGCTGAAATTCAAATCGGTGCCCGGCCCGGTGATGTGCACGCGGTCCGTCTTCATCATCAGTTCGGAGAGCGCCTTCATCCCCGGCACGAGCTTGGAGTAATCGAGCGTGCACACGCGGAAATAGAAATCCTCGAACGCCTCGGTGCTCATGCCCGCGAGCTGTGCCATGCTCGGCGAGGGCCAGCGCAGCACGCACCACTTCGTCTTCTTCACGCGCCAGTCCAGCACCGCCTTCATCTTCTTGCTCACCAGCTTCATCTTGTCCGCGGAAACATCGGCCATCTCGGTGATGTTCGAGCCGCCACGAAAGGCGATGTAGGCATCCACCTTTTTCATCTGCGCGAGTTGCACGGCGGAGAGCGCCTCCAGCCCCGCCTCCTGCGCGCCCAGCGCCATCTCGCGGCTCACGCGGCCGTGATGCATCTGCACGAGCGGCACCGCCCCCGCGGCACGCGTCGCACGAATCAGCGCCACCGTCATCTCGTCCGGCACGTCGAACATATCGAGCAGCACCTTTTCCCCGGGTTTCAGGGACGTGGAAAAATTCACGAGGTTCTTGGCGAGGAGATCGTAGCGCGGATCGTTCATGGGCTGCGAACCGTAATCGGCAAAAGCATCGTCTGCCAAGCGATGAAAAGCGCGGGCTGCGCGCCGCCGTGGACATCGCGAGCCACAGTAGTTCCCGACTTCAGTCGGCAAACCTTTCGAATTTGAATCCCATTTCCATGTCAGCAGTGCTTGCTTCATCGAAACAGGCAGGCTCGCCTCCAAGGGTGGCACCTGAGCCTTCCGGCGAAGCGTGCTGCGCTAAACCCCGGGGACGATGCCCCCACGCTCGCATTCAACAAGGAGGCGCAGGAACACGCCGCTGAACTAAAACAGATGTAAGCCGGAAAAGCGGAACTGGATGGTAACCGATAAGTGCCGCGGGCACCGTGCTTGCCGAAGGATGTTTACTATTTCGGAGCAGGCACCCACTTGAAAAGACACAGAAGTTACTCAAAGGTCATGGATGTTATTTCAGGCCGCCAATTTTCTAGCTCATTCCAAGGACACTGGAGTTGTCCTGCTCATTAGCAGCTTGGCAGTCTTCTTTGTGAGCCTCGCTTGGGCATGGGTACGGGCATTCAAGTATAGTGGCCTTTACTTTATCGGGTGTCTCATTTTCTCCCCACTGTTGCTGGGGTTGATATTCATCGAGACGCGCGGGAGAATTGCCATCATCCTCTATACCATCGCCTCGGGTATGGTGATATGGTCTGCATACGGGCTCGACATGAAGGACGGGCGAAAACCTTCGGTGTTCAAGCTGGGACCGCGATTTGAGTATATGTTCGCCGAGGAAAAGGAACCCTCCCCCTTGGAACTAGAAGAGCAGGAAAGGAAGACCTTTGTGGAGCGCCAGGCTCGCCTGCAAGGATGGCACCTCAGTCTCCAGGCGAAGCGCGCTGCGCTGAAGCCCGGGGACGATGCCGCGACGCTCGCCTTCAACACCGAGGCCGAGGCCTACGCAGCGGAGTTGCAGCAAGTGCGGGCTCTGGAAGTCAAATTTCGCGGACGCTGATTCTGAGCGTCAATGAGGTGACTACGAAGGTCGCGAAGAACGCGAAGGACTCCCATAGGGACGCTGGCCTCTATACAGAGGGCAACGCCGCGCGCAGTAGCAGCGAAGCGCATCCCATCGACGCGAGCGCACAAGCAACCGCACCCTTGTATGTCTTCGCGTTCTTCGCGCCCTTCGTAGTCATCTTTTCCGCTTTGGCGTCCTTGCGGATTATCCGTTTGCAGCCCCACATTGGGATCGTAGCCCCGCAACCTATCACAACAAATCCGGCCGCCGCTCGCGCGTGCGCTCCACCGCCTGCTCGCGCCGCCATTTCTCGATCTTCCCGTGGTTCCCGCTGAGCAGGATGTCGGGCACCTTCCATCCGCGAAATTCCATGGGCCGTGTGTAGTGCGGATACTCCAGCAGGCCCGTGGCAAAGCTGTCGTCCGTCGCGCTCGTGTCATCGCCCAATACTCCCGGGAGCAGGCGCACGATGGCATCCACCACCACCACCGCGGCGATCACACCATTCGTCAGCACGTAGTCGCCGATGCTGATTTCGTCGTCCACGAGATGGTCGAGTACGCGCTGGTCCACGCCCTCGTAGTGACCGCTCAGCAAAATCATGTGGCCGCCCCGATCCGCATACTCTCGCGCAACCGCCTGGTCGAAGCGCCGCCCGCTCGGGCTCATGTACACCACGCGCGCGCCGGGCGTGTGGATGGATTCCACGGCCTCAAAAATCGGCTCGCACTTCATCACCATCCCTGCGCCGCCGCCATAGGGCGCATCGTCGGTGGAGCGGTGTTTGTCATGAGCCCAGTCCCGCACATCCAGCGAGCGAAAGGACGCCAGCCCCTTGTCCTGCGCACGCTTCATGATGCTCTCGCCCAGCGCCGCGGTGGCGATGGCGGGGAACAGGCTGAGAATGTCGATTTGCACACGCGGAGAACAAATGGGGGAAGGCGAACATTCAACCAAGAACGTGCGCATCCGAGGCACAAGGGGCCGCTAATACGCACTGGCTCTATTTTGGTTGATGCGCATTCCTCGCGCCCGCTAGCAACATCTCAATGCTTTCCATTCTGGCCCATTCTCCTGCTGTTGGCCTGTACCTCTTTTTCGTTGCAATTGGGCTTATGATCATCTGCCAGTTGTGGTGGCTGGTGTTGGCTGCGCGGCGCAGCGCTCTCTGGTTTTTTGGAGTCTTGATTCTCCCATTCCTTGGATTCGTCCTCATGTTTGTGGATCGTCGCGCCGTGCGCCCTTTCATTATCTGCATCATCGGATTTGCAGTAATGGTCTGGGCGGCTGCGGGGACCGATAACGAAAAAACGAAGCATATGAACGTATTCCAAAAAATCGCGTACGTTCTCTCCGACCGCCCCAACAGGGACAGGGACAGGGACAGGAAGCAAAAGGAGAAGGATTTCATGAACATTAAAGCTCATGAATTGAAGCCAGTGACACCAACGATAGCGGGTGCCAGGCAAATCCTTGAAAGTCGCAGGGAGCGCGTTCGTGCCTGGCAATTGGAACTCCAGCAAAAGCAAAGGACACTGGATCCCAATGATGCCGCCGCGAAGGCCGCGTTGGATCGTGAAATGGCGGAGTGTCTCGCCGAATTGCAAAAGGTGAAGGACGAGATGGCGACACCGGCGCGATAGACTGCCGCGCACATCAGGACAACAAATGGAGGGCGGCGAACATTCAACCAAGAACGCG
>JAYUWZ010000654.1:0-3458 GCA_043753265.1 Verrucomicrobiaceae bacterium | reverse complement strand
GCGCTTGCATGAATTTGAGAGCTTGCGCTCTCCCTATGGCTACACAGCTAAACGGTTAGACGGCCTTTTCGCCGGTCTCTTCCGTGCGGATGCGGATGGCTTGCTCCACCACGCTCACGAAGATCTTGCCGTCGCCGATCTTGCCGGTCTTGGCGGCTTTCACGATTGCGGCGCAGGCCTGGTCGACGAGTTCCTCGGCGACCACGGTCTCGAGCTTGATCTTTGGCAGGAAGTCCACGGTGTATTCCGACCCGCGGTAGATTTCGGTATGGCCCTTTTGGCGGCCGAACCCCTTGACCTCGGTAACGGTCATGCCCTCGATTCCGATTTCAGACAGGGCGTCTTTCACTTCCTCGAGTTTGAAGGGTTTGATGATTGCTTCGATTTTTTTCATGGAATGTTTTTCTGTTTGGGTTGTTTGCTGGGTGTCCGGCCCGGGCGCCTATCTGCCACCGCCCGGGCCGGTTTTCCCCCCTACATGATTGTTACAGGATGTATCCCTCTTCGCCGTGGTCGGTGATATCGAGACCGGCGGTCTCTTCCTCCACCGTCGGGCGGAGTCCAAAGATGGCCTTCACGACGAGCGTGATGATGACCGTCATGACCACCGCGATGACGATGGTGATGAGGCAGGCGTAGATTTGGTTCATCACGATGCCGCCCTTGCCGATGAGGTCCGCGAGGCCGTTGCCGCCCTCGGCGACCGGCTTCACGAATGCGTTGTTGGCTGCGAGCAGGTTGCCGTTCACCTTGTTGTCTGCGAGCACGCCGGTGAGGATTGCACCCATGGTGCCGCCCACGCCGTGGATGCCAAAGGTATCGAGCGCGTCGTCGTAGCCGATTTTCGACTTGAGGAACACGACCGCGAAGTAAGGAATGACACCAGCGAGCACGCCGATGATCATCGCGCTCTTGGCGGTTACGAAACCGCAAGCCGGGGTGATGACCACGAGGCCGGCGACGATGCCCGAGCAGAAGCCCAGGATGCTCATCTTGCCCTTGTGGAGGCGCTCCACGACGGCCCACACAAAGCCACCGGTGGCGGCTGCGAGCGTGGTGGTCATGAACGCGCTGGCGGCGATGCCGTCAGCGGCGAGCGCGGAGCCTGCATTGAAGCCATACCAGCCGACCCAGAGCATGCCGGTGCCGACCATGCACAGCACCATGCTGTGAGGGGCCATGTTTTCCTTGCCGAAGCCGTGACGCTTGCCGAGCAGGATACAAAGGACGAGTGCGCTCCAGCCGGAGCTCATGTGCACCACCGTGCCGCCCGCGAAGTCGAGCGAGGGGATTTTGGCAGCGCCATTCCACACACCGTTGAGCTGGCCATCAAAGCCCCACACCATGTGTGCGAGCGGGAAGTAAACCAGGAACATCCAGAAGGCGATGAAGGTCATGATTGCGACGAACTTCATGCGCTCCGCGATGGCACCGACGATGAGCGCCGGGGTGATGATCGCGAACATGAGCTGGAACATCGAGAACGAGGCTGCCGAAGGCCATGCCGTGTAGTTGGTGTTCGGAGCGCCGCCCACGCCTTCGAGGAAGGCGTAGGTCATGCTGCCGATGTAGGGAGCATATGCCGGAGCGGCCCAGGAATCCGGGGCGCCCTCGGGCTTGATGTATTCGCCGAAGACGAGTGTGAAACCAACGAAGTACCAGAGAATGGTAACCATGCATGCGCAACCCAGGCACTGGGCGAGCACGGAGAGGACGTTCTTCTTGCGAACCAGGCCGCCGTAGAAGAGGGCGAGACCGGGCAGCGTCATGAACAACACGAGGGCCGCGCAGACCATGATAAACGCGTTGTGACCAGGACCCGCGATGCCTTTCAACGGACCGGCAGGTGCCAGGTTGTTGAAGTACTGCATCACGTCCGCCACCTTCTCGTCGGTGGTCGGTCCGGCTGGCGCTGCTTCGGGCGCTGCTTCCGGTGCAGCGGCTGGCGCTTCAGCGGCGGCAGGAGCAGGAGCCGGTGTGGCGGCTGGCGCTTCAGCTGCTGCAGCCGGAGTGGCCGCAGGTGGTGGTGTTGCCGCAGGCGGCGCGGGATCCTGCGCCAGCAGGCAGGTGGTTCCGAGGCCGATGGCTATAGTGGCCGCCATGGCGAGTCTCGCGAGTTTACTGATCAGTTTCATGCGTGTTTTTGTTGGAACGGTTGTAGGTTTGGTTGCCCTTCCGCCGCTGGCCTGTCCAAAAAGCGCCATTCGGGATTAGCGCATTGTCGGATTGTTGCCGGACGTGGGATACGGCGCACTTAGCAACGGGTATGCCAGCCTGTGCCTGGAGGCCGTTTGTCAGAGGAAAATAGTTCCAAAACGGGGCATCAGCGTTTTTGGGTGATGCGCGAAAATAGCCACCTTTTTCCAATGTGAGCAAAAAGAGACACCTGCTGATCTCGGTGTATAGGAGGGGGCTCCAGTTTTGTGGAATTTTACGGGGTTTTGGGGTGGGCTTGGAATATCGGCGATAGCGGCGATGGAGTCGACGGTCGTTGTCATGGAGTGAGGGATTATCGGCGATGAAGGCCATCGCTGATAATCGCGCAGTGCAACCTCTTGGCGGACGGCTTTTTGCGAAGTGCCGTGGGATTATCGGCGATAAGTGCGAACGATGTGTGGGGCGGTTTCTGGAGGGATTATCGGCGATAACGGCGAAGGGGACAATCCACCGGCAGTCCCTCCCGGACGGACTAAAAGTCCATCCCACAATGGGGGTTTCTGCGGTTGTTGCGCTTTCGGGCGCTGAGGCGCTTTTCGGGGTGGGAGGGGAATATCGGCGATGGGGTGTCGCCGATAATGCTGCGATGGAAATGGCTTGGGTGGTTTGGTTTGTGGAATGGGATCGGATTATCGGCGATTGATGCGATGGGTGTGTGATGGCCGATGAGACGTGGGGTGGGAGGGGGTTTCTGCAGTTTTTGCGCATTTTGCGCGTGGTTGTTGCGGCAGAGGTGGTGGTGAATGTTCCACGTGTTCCACGGGGTGGGCGGATTTGTGGTGTTCCGCCGATTTTGTGTTCCTTCCTCCCCTGATTCCCTTCCATAGTGACATCATAGCATCAGTGGCGGGGGTGATGCACGTGAATTGAGGGGCTTTTGTCCAAGGCGAAACAGGGATGAGCTGAGGTTGAAACGTAGGGCTCCTGCCAACCCGCCGCCAGAGCTACAGCAAGCTAGCACAAGCCCCAGATGTGAGCCCCGCGGTTTTCAACCCACATCTTGAATGCCGCTGACAAGGAACACTGGCAGGGGGCTTATCTTAGCGCCATTCCTGTCTGTCCCTTGAGGCCTTGGTTTTACTCCATTTCAAAAGTGTTCTCCTTCAAAAATTTCTCCAACCGGCGGAGGTCACCGTGAATGCGAGGCTGCGTGGCCAGAGGTTCCATTTTCAGGCGAAGATCCAGGTAGTCTTTCAGCCCCGAATGCCACTTGAAATGATGCACAATCCCTTGGTGGGGAT
>JAYUWZ010000653.1:0-7390 GCA_043753265.1 Verrucomicrobiaceae bacterium | reverse complement strand
CGCCCTAGGCGGGTACATGATGGGCATGTATCTGATGCTGAACAATGGAAGCGTGAGTGCTACCGGGAAGCCTATTGCGGCATTTTTAAGAGACAACTTGGGCTGGACGGAATCGCCGGCTTTTTGGGTGCCGTTCCATCAGTTCCCCTTTGCGGCGGTGATGGTGGTTTTGGTGCCAGCCATTGTGGCCACGGTATTCGGCTATCTCGCCTTTCGCTCACGGATCAAGGGCGTCTACTTCTCCATCATCACACAGGCGCTCACCTATGCGATGGCGATCCTGTTCTTCCAAAACATGCTGCTGATGTGTGGCAACAATGGCATGACGGATTTCAAGTTCATGCTGGGCGCGGACATTCGGATGGCGAGGACGGGGCGGGGGCTCCTGATCGCATCCGGCATCCTTTTAATCGTCGTGTTCTTTGCCTCGCGCTGGCTGACGAATACAAAGTTTGGTCTGGTGCAGCGGGCGATTCGGGACAGCGAGACGCGAGTGCTGTTCAGCGGTTACGCCGCGGCGAACTACAAGCTCTTTACCTTCGTGGTGTGCGGCATCATCGCGGGCCTGGCCGGAGCGCTCTATGTCCCGCAGGCCGGCATCATTAACCCGGAGGAAATGGGCACGGCCAAGTCGCTGGAGATCATTGTGTGGGTGGCGCTGGGGGGCCGCGGAACACTGCTCGGCCCGGTGATTGGGGCCATCGCTGTCAATTGGGTGAAGAGCTGGGCGACGGGGAAGGAAAACCTGGTGGAGTATTGGCCCATCATGCTCGGCAGCATGTTCGTCGTGGTGGTATTGTTCATGCCGAAGGGCTTGATTGGGGTCCCCGAGCAGATTCGCAACTTGGTGCAGAAACGGCGTAAAGCCGAGGAAACCGAGAGCAAAGCTCGCGCAGCCGAACCTATTGCGAATTCCACGCCATGACGATTCTCGGCTCTCCAAATCACCCGACTACGCAAAAGCCCTTCATCATTGCCGCTGAGGGCGTCAATAAGAGCTTCGATGGATTCAAGGCCATCCGCGATCTGAATTTCTACATGGACGTGGGCGAACTTCGCACGATCATCGGACCGAATGGCGCGGGCAAAACGACATTTCTCGACCTGATCACCGGACGAACGAAGCCCGATGAAGGTACGATTGAGTATCTCAATCAGAACGAACTCACCCGGATGTCGGAGTATGAGATCTATCGCTTGGGCATTGGGCGTAAATTTCAGACGCCAACGGTCTACACGGACCATACCGTATGGGAGAATCTCGTGCTCTCGCTGGAGGGCAGCCGCGGCGTATGGGCTTCACTCTTCGCGCGCTTGAATAGCACGGAAACCGATCGCCTTAATTCCATCCTGCAAACGATCAACCTCGCCCAGCACCGCGACCGTAAAGCGGGCACACTTGCCCACGGCCAAAAGCAATGGCTGGAAATCGGCATGCTCCTCGCCCAAAACGCAAAGCTCCTGCTGGTGGACGAGCCCGCCGCCGGCATGACGGACGTGGAAACGGTGAAAACCGGTGAGTTGCTGCTAAGCCTTGTTGGCGAGAAGCACAGCATTGTAGTCATCGAGCATGACATGACCTTTGTGCGCCAAATCTCTCACGGGCGGAAGGTGACCGTACTGCATCAGGGACACGTGCTCTGCGAGGGCTCCGTGGATGAAGTGCAAAACGACGAGCGGGTGATCGAGAGCTACCTCGGTCGCAAGCAACGACACTAATTCCTTTCATGCTAACCGTTCAAGCGCTCAACGTATCGATATCCGGCAGCCAGATTTTGCGTGGCGTGACCTTTGAAGTCCCGCCCAAGAGTGTGTTCTGCCTCATGGGCCGGAATGGTGTGGGCAAAACTACGACGCTGAAAAGCATCGTAGGGCTGCAACCGGTGGATAGCGGAAAAATCGTACTCGATAGCGACGTCGTCACGCGGACGCGTCCGGACCAACGGGCGCGGGGCGGAATGGGCTACGTGCCGCAGGGGCGCGATATTTTCCCGCACCTCACGGTGGAGGAAAACCTCGATATCGGCATGCGGGCACAAGGGAAGACCGCCAACAAAAAGGCCAAGCTGGACCGCATTTACAGCCTCTTCCCGATCCTCAAGGAATTCCTCCCGCGCAAGGGCGGCATGCTCTCCGGCGGCCAGCAGCAACAGCTCGCCATTGCGCGCGCGCTCCTGACTGAGCCAAAGCTGCTCATCCTCGACGAGCCTACAGAGGGCATTCAGCCGAACATCATCGACCAAATCGGTGAGACCATCAAAATGCTGCGCCAGGAAGGGCAGATGAGCATTCTGCTGGTGGAGCAGTACCTGGATTTCTGCAAGGAATTGGCGGATGTATTCGCGATCATGGATCGCGGGGTGGTGGTGGCGAGCGGAACAATCGCAGAACTCACAGATGCGGTTGTCAGAAAGCATCTCACTGTGTAAGCGCTACGCCATGAAATACACCCGCGCACTCACCCTGCTCTCACTTTTCCTCGTTCCCACGCTCGCGCACGCCCATCCCGGCCACACCGGGCATGAGGTCGGCGGAATCGGCTGGGGCCTTCTCCATCCATTTACCGGGCTCGATCATATCCTCGCCATGGTGGCCGTGGGCCTGTGGGCCGTTCAGCGTGGCGGGCGCTCGCTATGGGTGCTGCCGTTGACTTTTGTGGGTGCGATGGCGCTCGGCGGTGTGCTGGGCATGCAGGGTGTGCAGCTCCCGATGGTGGAGCCGCTCGTGGTGGCCTCGGTGCTCACGCTGGGAGCGATGGTGGCATTTTCCTCGCGTCTGCCGCTGGCGGCGAGCGCTCTCATCGTTGCGGTGAGCGCGCTTTTTCACGGGCAGGCGCATGGCGCTGAGATGCCTGCAAATGGTGCGGGCTGGATGACGGTGCTCGGCTTTGTCGTGGCGACCGCGGCGCTGCACGCGCTCGGTATTCTGGGAGGTCTTGGCATGCAACGCGTGGCCCGCAGCAGCGCACTTCGCGCGGCTGGCGTGGCGATTTGCGCCGGTGCGGTATTGATCGGATTCGGCGTGCTCTAAGGCTTATGCACCTTGCCCCGCGCGAAACGGAAAAGCTGATGATAGTCGTGGCGGCGGATCTTGCGCGCCGCCGCCAGGCGCGCGGGCTGAAGCTGAACTACCCGGAGTCGGTTGCCATTATCACTTACGAGATCATGGAAGGCGCGCGCGATGGACGCAGCGTGACCGACCTGATGAGCCACGGCACGACCATCCTGAAACGCGACCAAGTGATGGAAGGCGTGCCTGAGATGATTCACGACGTGCAGGTGGAGGCGACGTTTCCGGATGGAACGAAGCTGGTCACCGTGCATCACCCGATTCGCTAAACACGCCATGATCCCTGGAGAAATCATCGTAGTCGAAGACCCTGCGGGCCTCCCGGCAAACTTCGCGCTCTCCACAAAAGTCATCCGGGTGGCGAACAGCGGCGACCGGCCAATCCAGGTGGGCAGCCACTTTCACTTTTACGAGGTGAACGAGTCGCTGGAATTCGACCGGGAAGGCGCACGAGGTTTTAGGCTGAACATTCCAGCTGGGACCGCTGTGCGCTTCGAGCCTGGAGACACGAAGGATGTGGAAATCGTCGCGCTCGCTGGACTGCGTGAAGTGTATGGCCTCAACGGCAAAGTGAACGGAAAACTGTGACGATGGGCCAAATCGTAAATCATAAATCGTAAATCACCAATCCTGCCGTGCCTCTTCATCTTACCCGCCGCCAATACGCAGACATGTTTGGGCCCACTGTGGGGGATCGCGTGCGGCTTGCGGATACGGAGCTTTTTATCGAGGTGGAGCGCGACCTTATCGCGGAGGCTGGCGGATATGGGAATGAGGTGAAGTTTGGGGGAGGGAAAGTGATTCGGGATGGGATGGGGCAGTCGTCGACGGCGCTCGATGCGGAGTGCCTTGACCTCATCATCACCAACGCGACGATCCTCGATGCGCGCCAGGGCATCATCAAGGCGGACATTGGTATCAAGCACGGGCGGATCGTTGGTGTCGGGCATGGGGGGAATCCGGGCATCCAGCAGGGAATTACCAAGGGCATGACCGTGGGTGCGGCGACGGAGGTAATTGCTGGAGAAGGTTGCATCATCACGGCTGGCGGGATCGATACGCATATCCATTTCATATGCCCGCAACAGATCGAGCATGCGCTGGCGAGTGGCATCACCACGATGATTGGCGGCGGAACGGGGCCGGCGCACGGCACGTATGCGACGACTTGTACGCCGGGCATCTGGAACATTCACCGGATGCTGCAAGCGGCGGACGAGTATCCGATGAACATCGGTTTTCTCGGCAAGGGCAACTGCTCCACGCCGGAGCCGCTGCGCGAGCAAGTGGCGGCTGGGGTGATTGGGCTGAAGCTGCATGAGGACTGGGGCACCACGCCCGCGGCGATCGACTGCTGCCTCGGCGTGGCCGACGAACTGGATGTGCAGGTGGCAATCCACACCGACACGCTGAACGAGGCGGGCTTTCTGGAGGCAACGCTGGCGGCTTTCAAGGGGCGGACGATCCACACTTTTCACAGCGAGGGTGCGGGTGGGGGGCATGCTCCGGACATCATGCGGGTATGTGGCGAGTTGAACGTGCTGCCGTCGTCCACGAATCCCACGCGGCCCTACACAGTAAACACGATCGCCGAGCATCTCGACATGCTCATGGTGTGCCACCATCTCGACTCGCGCATTCCCGAGGATGTGGCGTTTGCGGAGTCGCGCATCCGGCCGGAGACGATTGCTGCGGAGGATTTACTGCACGACCTGGGGGCCATCTCCATAATGTCGAGCGACTCGCAGGCGATGGGCCGGGTGGGGGAGGTGATCACGCGCACATGGCAGACCGCGCACAAGATGCGCACGCAATTTGGGCCGCTGGAATCGCCCGTGGCCGGGCATGCCTCGGCGGATAATTTTCGCGCGCTGCGATACGTTGCCAAATACACCATCAACCCCGCACTCGCACACGGCATCGCGCATGAGGTGGGGAGCATCGAGGTGGGGAAGCTCGCCGACATCGTGGTGTGGAAGCCTGCATTTTTCGGCGTGAAACCCGAGGTGGTGTTGAAAGGTGGATTGATTGCGATGGCCAACATGGGCGACCCGAATGCGAGCATCCCAACGCCGCAGCCGATGTTTTACCGGCCGCAATTTGCCGCGCATGGGCGCGCAAAGTATGCTACCAGTACGACGTTCGTGAGCGCTTCCGCGCTGGCAAGTGGCGGGCTTACGCATCTGGGACTCGGCAAGCGTCTCACCGCGGTGAAAGGCACGCGCACGGTGACGAAAAAGGATCTGGTGTGGAATGATGCGACACCAAAAATCGAGATCGATCCGGAGTCGTATATCGTAAAGGCCGATGGCCGCGTACTTACCTGCGAGCCAGCAAAGGTGCTGCCGATGGCGCAGCGTTACTTCCTTTTCTGATGGTCATTATACAGCGCGCGATCGACGGATGGAATCCGGGTCTGGCGCGTGTGCGGCTTCACGTGGATCGGCTCTCTCTCGCCAAGCGCCGGTGGCGCGGGTCCGCCGAGGATGGCGCGGAGTTTGGATTCGATCTCGCGGCTCCGCTCGGACACGGCGCGGGGTTTTATGAGAACGAGCAATCGGTCTACACCATCGAGCAACGTCCTGAACCGGTGCTGGAGGTGGAGATGATTCCGCGTGCGGCTCCGGTGGCGCGGCTGGGATGGACGATTGGCAATCTGCATTTCCCCATTCAGGTGACCGATGAGGTCATACGCGTGCCGGATGATGTGGCGCTGCGGCAGTTATTTGATCGAGAGAAGATTCCTTTCACATTGTGCGAGCGCATCTTCGAGCCTTTTGCCACAACCCACGGCCATGAGCGCTGATCACTTCTGGCTTCCGGCGCTCCTGCAAACGAGCGATGCGCTTTTTCCCACAGGTGCGTATGCGCATTCGCTGGGGTTTGAAGAGTATGCCAAACTTGCGGGAGTGAGGAACGAAGCGGGGCTGCTTGGTTTTGTGCAAGGGCACCTCATTCCGTCGCTGCGGGAGGTGGAACTGCCTTATCTTCGTTTCGCGCACGGGAGCGTAGGGGACATGGGTGCGCTGTGCGAAGTGGACTGCGAGATTTCCGCATGGAAGCTGGCGCGGGAGACACGGGAGGGGAGCATGCAGATTGGGCGCAGGCGTCTTGCGGCGTTGCGCGTGGTGAATGAGCAGCCGCTGTATCGAGAGTTTGCCGAGGCCATTCAGCGAGGAGATGCGCATGGGCATCATCTTACGGTTTCCGCCGTGCAGGCTGCGTGCGAGGGGTTCCCGCTTTCGGCTGCGCTCGGGGCTTGGTTTTACCAATCGGTCGCCGGGGCTTGCAGCGCGGCGCTGAAAATTATCCGCATCGGGCAGGATGGCTGCCAGCGCGTGCTGCGCAGTGCGCTGGGCTCGGCAGAGGAGACCATCGCGGCTTCGATGATGATTCGACGCGACGCCGCTGGGTGGTTTGATCCATTGCTGGAGATCGCCTCCATGCGGCATGAGTTCGCAAACGAACGCCTTTTCATTTCCTGACTATGACACCCAAACGACCATCTCGCATCGGCATCGGCGGCCCAGTGGGCTCGGGCAAGACCATGTGCGTACTACGACTCTGCCAATGGCTGCGCGATGAACTTTCCATGGCCGTGGTGACGAACGATATCTACACGAGAGAGGACGCGGAGTTTCTCACGCGCAACGAGGCACTCGCGGCGGACCGCATCATGGGCGTGGAAACGGGGGGCTGCCCGCACACGGCGATTCGCGATGATACGTCGATGAACGTGGCGGCGATTGAGGAACTGGAAAGACGGCATCCCGATGCGCGCTTGATCCTCGTGGAGAGCGGTGGGGACAATCTTTCCGCTACCTTTTCGCCAGAACTCGTCGATGCATTCATCTACGTGATCGACGTGGCGCAGGGGGACAAGATTCCGCGCAAGGGCGGGCCGGCGATTCGACATAGCGACTTGCTGGTGATCAACAAAATCGAACTCGCCCCGCATGTGGGAGCGGACCTTGAGGTGATGGCGCGGGATGCGAAAATCCAGCGCGGCGAGCGGCCCTTTATATTCACGGATCTCCGCAGTGGAAAAGGGAAGGAAGACCTCATCGCTTGGCTGCGCAAGGAAGTAATGTGGGTCGGGTGAGTCACTTCCCACTTTGATGCATGGTCACCTCGATATTGTCGCCTCCCGGGATTCCGGTGGTCGCACCATTTTGAGCAAGCAGTCATTCGCTGCTCCGATCCATATCAGCAAGCCGCACCATGATGCTGGCTGGCTGGTGGTGAATCTCGCGAGCCCCACGCCGGGTCTGTTTGCGGGCGACCGGGTGGACGTGCGAGTGCGGGTAGAAAGGGGCGCGCG
>JAYUWZ010000652.1:0-3466 GCA_043753265.1 Verrucomicrobiaceae bacterium | reverse complement strand
CACACCCGGCTTTGCGCCGAATGCCACCGGCTCGGTGCTCGTGGCCACGGGGGAGACGCGGGTGATTTGCTCGGCGATGATTGAGGAGTCGGTGCCGCGCTGGATGAAGGAGCAGAATGTGACCGGGGGCTGGGTGACGGCGGAGTATTCCATGCTGCCATACTCCACTCTCCAGCGGAAGCAGCGCGACATCGCAAAGGGCAAGCTGGACGGCCGCTCCTCGGAGATTCAGCGACTCATCGGGCGCTCGCTGCGGGCGGCGATCGATTTGGAAAAGCTGGGATCGCGCACGCTCTGGATCGATTGCGACGTGCTCAGCGCCGACGGTGGCACGCGCACGGCGAGCATCACGGGGGCCAGTGTGGCTGCCGCGCTGGCGTGCCGGAAGCTCATGGCTGCCGGGTTGATTGCGGAGTATCCCATCCGCCAGCTCGTCGCGGCGGTGAGTGTGGGCATGGTGGACAACGTGGCGCTGCTCGACCTGGACTACATGGAGGACAAGGACGCCGCGGTGGACATGAATGTGGTGATGACCGAGCGCGGGGAATTTGTGGAACTGCAAGGCAGTGGGGAGGAGAGCACCTTCACCGATGCGCAACTGACGACGATGCTCGGGCTGGCGAGGAAGGGCATTGGGGAATTGCTGGAGTCGCAGCGGGTGGTGATTGCGGGGGTGTAGCCACGATTCGCGCATGACTCGGACTGTAAAGGAACGGGTGGGGTTTTGGGCTGCGGTGTTCCTCACGCTTCTTTTCTATCCGTGCGGAGTGATTGCGACTGCGGTTTACCTTTACAATGACAGGTTTCTTCAGGGTTTTTTGATGGCCTTGTGGACGACGGCTTCCCTGATTTTGTGGCTGTATATTTCCGTGTGGAGGTTTGGAGATAAGTAGATGCTCTGATTGCTCGAAGGCTTCACCCACCCGCAATCCCATCCGAAGGCGGTGTCGCGCTTAGGGTTGCTGCTCGGCTCCGCTCGCACCCTTCGGGCTGCTTCGCAGGCTTTCTCGCTCCGCTCGAATGCCACACGCAGTCCAAGGCGTGCCGCTCGCGAATGGAATCTCCCCGACGTTCGCAACTGCGCTATCGCACGGGGCCGTTGAGGCCGCTTTGGAAGGTGTGGGTGGCGGTGGGGAGGGTCATGGCGATGGCGGCGGTGCGGGATTCCACGCCTAGCTTCGCGAGGAGGTGCTCGATGTGTTTTTCAACGGTGCGTTCGGAGATGCCTAGGATGATGGCGATTTCGCTGTTTCGTTTTCCGTTGCGCAGCCAGCGCAGCACCTCGGTTTCGCGCGGGGTGAGGTTTTGGGGTGCGGCCTCGGGTGCTGGAGTGCTCTGGGCGCGGTAATAGGCGCGGGCGATTTCCGGCGCGAGCATGCGGAAAATTTCCACCTGCTCATCGGAAAAATCGCGGCGGTGGTTGATGGAGAGCGATACGGAACCGGAGGTGACCGGGACGATCACGTGCATCTGGTGCTCGATGCCGATGTGGCGGAACATCTCCTGGTAGAGAGTGGTATTTTGAAAGCGATTCCGGCTGGCGAGGTCGGAGATGCGAACGGCGGAGACCTCCGTGGCTTCCTGGATTACGTTGTAGATGGGGTTTTCCTGGTAGCAGGCTGCGAGGACGGTGAAGTGGCGATTCGCCTCCACAGGATCCATGGGCATATTGTGGGTGAGCCGGTACTGGCCGGGGGTGGGGATTTCATCGAGCGCGATGATGACGCCGGGGATGATTCTTTCCACGAGGTCGACGATGTGGCGGGGGAAGTCAGCGGCGCATACGGGGCGGGCCAGCTCGCCCATGAAGGCGACCAACTTTTGTACCTCGGCGAGAGGGATATGCATGTTGGTACGAAGCTGTGGCTGCCGATCGTGTGTCGAGTTGCCTCCGCTCATACGTGGGACCACGTATAGACCACGTACTGATATTTAGTCAAAGTAAGACTGTCCTTATCAGTTAGTTACGAACTTTACGCTGACAGGGGCAATCGCACCCTATCCGATGCGGTTTTCGGTAATTCTACGCGTCCTGCACTCTTTTACTCCGTCCTAATATGGCTCTTACCGCTCAGCAAATTAATGCGCTCAATGTAGGGCTCATCGGCAACCTCACCCAGATCGACGCGAGGTTTGCGACGGCGGCATTCAGGGAGTCTCTGCCGCTGGTGGGCTCGAATATTGGCGCATCCGTGGATGCTGCTTCGCCCGCGACGCAGCACCACAAGGCGATTAAGGAGGCGGTGAGTTCTGCTCTGGGCAGCCTGCCTGCCGGGTCGTCGGAGGCGCAGATGCAGACGGCCCTGAACAATGCGCTCGGGGATCTGGCGACGGTGACGGTGGTGAACACGGGGACGGAAATCCAAGTGCATTTCGCGAGCAGTAAGAGCTACAGCCTTGGCAACATCGAGGTGGCAAAGGATTTGGGCATGCCGGGGCTGGGGCTTGAGGTGACGGGGGCGGTGGCGTCCACCACTGTGCAGTATGCAGAATCCTTTACTGTGGGACTCAAGGGGGCGGGGCTGAATACTTACTATTTCAATGCCGGAACTGAGAACCTGAATGTGCTCGTGCAGGCCGATGGCTCGAACCTGAGCAACAAGCCTGCGGACTTCAACGGACTCGGTGGGACACTGAGCACGACTGGCACGGACACTGGGTTTACCGGGCTTTTCCACATGGAGGTCGCAGGCGGGCAACTGAGCTCGGCGGCGGCTTCGGTGGGTATCCTCAAGGGTGTGACCACACTTGATGGCTCCTTCGAAGGCGACCTGCGTGTGGTGACGGATGTGCCCGGTGGAGTGCTACCGGACATCGATTCACGCATCGCGGTAGAGTGGGGATTCGATGATGCCGTCGTAAATGGCAAGGCTGCGAACAACGCGAACTTCGGCACCAAGCCGGAGGTAACCATTGCGAGCGGTCTGGCGATTCCTTCCTTCATTACCGATTTCCTTAATCCGATCTTCACGAAGATCAAAATGGTGACTGATCCGATCAAGCCCATCGTGAGCGTCCTGGCTGCTCCGATTCCGGTGATTACGGACCTGGGCATTGCGCAAAATTTTGGAGCGCTGCTCGGAGTGGGGGATCAAGTGGCGGCGCTGCAAAACATCATCAACATCGTGGATGCCGGGGCGAGCCTCATGGATGGCTCGACCATTCAGATGGGGTCGCTGGCGCTGGGCGCGGACGTGCGCCTGGCCAACCTGACCGCGGCAAAGCTATTCAGCTCGGGCGTGTTCACCCCCGGTGCCGATCTCGCCACGCAGAGTCCGGAACTCGCCAATTTCCTCGCCACTGCGGGAGGAGTGTTTTCCATGCCCATCCTCAATCCCGCGGAGATGGGCGTGTTCAAGCTGCTGCTGGGGATCAATACCGATCTTTTCTACGCGAACCTGCCAGAAATTAACGTGGGTGTGGGCTTCGAACAGTTTGTTCCCATTATCGGGCCGCTCGGGGCGCG
>JAYUWZ010000651.1:0-7411 GCA_043753265.1 Verrucomicrobiaceae bacterium | reverse complement strand
GCCAAACCCTCGCAGCGCATCCTGCGCAGCAAACCTATTTTAAAAACTCATGACCGAAGACACGTTGCTCATTTATATCGTCCCCGACAAAGCACTCGAGAAATGCCTCGAATCCGAGGGGGCTGAATTTGCCGAGGCCCTGGAAGCCGCGGCCGTAAAGACAATCAAGCGTGAAGGCCTGGGCACCTATGCCGAGGGCTACACGGGTATCCTCGACGACTACGAGGTGGATCTCGGCGAGGCCAGCGAGAACGACACGGCGGAAGCCGTGACGGTCGCGTGGGCCGAACCTTCCGGTTCCTGGCTCACCTTCTCCGCCGCTGAAGCCAAGAAGATCGCCAAGGAAATGAAGTCCGTCGTCATCACCGGCGACGATGCCGAGAACTACTTCGAGGACCGTGAGGTGCTCGAGGATCTCCGCGACATCAACAACCTCTTCCGCGCGGCGATGGACGAAGTCGGTGCCGGCCAGACCCTTCTGCTGCGGATCACCTTCTAAAACCAACCATGAGCCCCAACACTCACCGCGAGACGGAAGGAAGCGAGGCAGCATATGCCCGCTAATCCCGCCGGTCTCGAGTTCCTCGATCACGGCGTGATCGGCCGCCTCTCGCGGCTGCAACTCGCCGTGAGGAACCCGATGCTCGGGTCGGTGACGGGGCTGCATCGCTCGGCGACGCGCGGGTCCAGTGTGGAATTTGCCGAGTACCGCAAGTACGCGCCCGGCGACGATATCAAGTTCCTCGACTGGCGCGTTTTCGCGCGCACGGACAAGTATTTCATCCGCGAGTTCGAGGCCGACACGAACCTCCGCTGCTACCTCGTGGTGGATACAAGCGGCTCGATGAAATACACGAGCAATCCCGAGGGCGGCACGCGCTTTGACTACGCGCGCCGCCTCGCGAGCACGATGGCGCATCTGCTCGTCCACCAGGGCGACGCGGTGGGGCTCACGCTTTTTTCCGAAAAGGCCACGGATCTTCCCGCACGCCACACGTCCTCGCATCTGCGGCAACTCTACCAGTTGCTCGCCGATGCGAAGCCGCAGGGCGAATCGAACATCGTGCAAACCCTGCACGACTTCGCGGAGCGCATCCGCAGCCGCGCGCTGGTCATCGTGGTGAGCGATCTCTTGTGTGAGGTGCCGGAGTTGCTCGGTGCCATCAAGCACCTCCGCTTTTACAAGCACGACGTCGCCGTGTTCCACCTGCTTGACCGACAGGAGTTCGATTTCGACTTCACGCGCCCCGTGCGCTTTGTGGACATGGAGAATGGATCGGACCTCATCACCGATCCCACCGTGGTGCGTGAGGCGTACCGCGAGGCGGTGAATGAATACCTGAGCACGCTGCGCCACGGCTGCACGCAGTTCCGGGTGGACTACCGCTTCTCGTATCTCGACCAGAGCTTCGAGGCGCCTCTCACGGAGTTTCTCATCCAGCGCATCCGTCAGGCAAAGAAGGGGGGGCGCTAGAAATGCGTCTCCTGCAGAACTGGCCCTTGTGGGTGCTGCTCGCGGCGCTGCTGCCCATCCTCATCCACATGCTCAACCGTCTTCGCTACAAGACGGTGCATTGGGCGGCGATGATCTTTCTGCTCAAGGCCAACAAGGCCGCAACCCGCCGCGCGAAGCTGAAGCAATACCTGCTCCTCCTTTTCCGCTCGCTGCTCATTCTCTTTCTCGTGTGGGCAATGATGCGCCCGCAGGTCGGCGGCTGGATTGGCGCAACCGCCGGAGGCGCTCCCGAGGTGGTGGTGATCGTGCTTGATCGTTCCTCCAGCATGGAGGCGCGCACCAGCGCGGACAATCCGGAGAGCAAGCGCAAGCAGGCTCTCGCCCTGCTCGCCCAGGCCTCCAAGAGCAGCAAGGGCAGCCGCTTTGTGCTCATCGAAAACGTGCTGCGCCAGCCTCTCGAAATGGCGGATGCCGGGGCCATCGGCGCGATGCAACTGGCGGAGGCCACCGACACCGCGGCGGATGTCCCGGCCATGATGCGTGCCGCGCTCGACTACCTCACGAAGAACAAGGCGGGCAGCTCCGAGGTGTGGCTCGCCAGTGATTTGCAAAAGAGCAACTGGCGCGACGACAGCGCCGAGTGGCGCGACATCAATGCCCGCTTCGCAGGCCTGCCGGAGACGCGTTTCGTGATGCTCGATCTTTCGTCCGCGCCGGCAAACAACCTCTCGCTCGCGCTGAAGAATGCGGAGTTTCGCCCGCTTCGCGCAACCGGCACACAACCCGTCCTGGACAAGGGCACGCTCGCTCTTTCCATCGAGGCGCGCAGCAGCGGCCCCATGGGCACCTATCCGCTCCGCCTCACCCGCGACGGAGCGACAAGCCAGAGCGATCTAGTCCTCAATTCGCCCATCCGCCGCGAGGCGATGAAGTTCGAAGTATCCAAGATGCCCGAGGGCGGGGGTTGGGGAAAAATCGAACTGCCCACGGATGACATGCTGTCGGACAACGTCGCATACTTTGCCTACCGCCTGCCCATCCCGCTGCACGCCGCAGTCGTGAGCGACCTGCCCGCTGCGCGCAGGCTGGCTGCAGCCGCCGCACCGGACAAGACACGCGCCGACCGCACCGCAGAAGTAGTGCCTTCCATCCGCGCGGGGGACATCAAGTGGAAGAGCGCCTCGCTCATCATCTGGCAGGGCGGCGCGCCGACGGACGCGGTCGCGAAGCAGTTGCAGGAATTTGTGGAGGGAGGCGGCATCGTGCTGGCCTTTCCCGCAGGTGGCGACGGCGGCAATGGCGTGCTCGGTCTCACGTGGAGCGCCACGGAAAACACAAAGGAGCCTTTCCGAATCACAAGCTGGGATGAGCTCGATGGCCCCGTGGCCCGAACGGACAATGGCGCATCGCTTCCTCTCGCCCGTCTGGAGTCCATGCGCCGCCAGGTGCCCGCCATCGCGAGTCCCTCGGCGCATGTTTACGCAGTGTTTTCGGATGGACGGCCTTTCCTCATCGGCCAGCGCCTCGGCGCGGGTCACATCCTCGCAGTCGGCACTTCGCCCGACCCGGAATGGAGCACGCTGGGCGACGGTTTTGTGATGCTACCCATGGTTCAGCGCCTGCTCATCCAGGGCGGCGCGCGCCTCGCCCCGCCCGCCAATTCCGTGGCTGGCGAATGGAAGCCCGCGGAGAGTGAAATGTGGTCCTCCCTCGAAACGGATCGCCGCCACGACCCACGCTGGCACGCCGGCGTATACAAGAGCAACGGACGACTGGTCGCGCTGAACCGCCCCGAGATCGAGGACAACGCCGACATCCTGGAAAAGGACGTTTTGGCCAAGCTCCTCCCGAGCGTGAAGATGCAAGTGGTCGCCGATGCGCTCACGCAAAGCCCCGACCGCATCGAGAGCGAAATCTGGCCCGCAATGATCGTGGCCACCATGGTTTTCATGTGCCTGGAAATGCTGCTCGCGATGAGCAAATCGCTCATGCCCGCCAAGCCCAAGCCCCGCGTGCCCGTCGCAGCTAAAATCGAAAAACGAGAGGGAGTAGGAGTATGACCGACGGCTGGCAATTCAACACAGCGGCGTGGGTGCTCATCACCGCGGGCACTTTCATCCTCCTCAGCATCCTTTTCTTCTTCCGCTCGCTGAAGCACGAGGGCTCGGATGGCCCGCACATCGCGCTGCATCTGCTGCGCCTGCTCATCGCCGCCGCAGTCGCATTCACCCTGCTGCGCCCGGAGCGCGTGGTGCATACCAAGAGCGGCGAAAAGCCGCGCGTGGTGGTGCTGTGGGACGGCTCGGGCAGCATGAATACGAAGGACGTGCTCACTGGCGAAAAGGCGACCGCCTCCCGCGCGGACTGGGTGAAGGAGCGCGTCGACGCGAAATTTTGGGAGCCGCTCGAAAAGCGCTACAACGTGACGGTCGAGCCCTTCTCGCAGCCGCCCGCCGACCCGAAGGCGCTCGATGCCGAGACCCAGGTGGGCTCGGATATCAACTCCCCGCTCGACCGCGCGCTCAAGCAATACAGCGACATCCGCGCCGTGGTGATGCTCACCGATGGCGACTTCAATCTCGGTAAAAATCCCATCGAGGCTGCGACCGCGCTGGCCCGCCGCGAAATCCCCATTTACTCCGTGGGCGTCGGCAGCGAGACGTATCTGCCGGATGTCGAGTTGCTCAATGTCCTCGCCCCCACCTACGCGCTGCTCAACGAGCGCGTGAGCGCGGTGGTCACGCTGCAAAATCACCTCCCGCGCGACGTGAAAACCACCATCAGCATCACCGGCCCGGGTGGTGCGACGGGCTCGAAAAACGTGACACTGCCCGCCATGGCGCAGACGCAGGAGATGGTCGTGTTCACCCCACCCACCGAGGGCGCGGGGGATTTCAAGGTGAGCATCCCCGTGGAGCGCGAGGAGGTATTTCCCAATAACAACGAGCGCACCTTCCCTCTCGCGGTGCGCAAGGAGACGCTCAAGGTGCTCGTGGTCGATTCGCAGCCGCGCTGGGAGTTCCGCTACCTGCGCAATGCGCTCATGCGCGACCCCGGCGTGCAGGTGCACACCGTGCTCTACCATCCGCAAATCGGCATGGGCGAGGGCACCGGCTACCTCAGTGAGTTCCCCTCCAAGAAAGAGGACATCCAGGGTTACGACGTGATTTTCCTCGGCGACGTCGGCATCGGCGACGGCATGCTCAACAAGGCACAGGCCGAGTTGATTCGCGGTCTCGTCGAGCAGCAGGCGAGCGGCCTCGTTTTTCTGCCCGGCCCGCTCGGCAGGCAAAGAACGCTGGCCGATTCCGCTCTCAACGACTTGATTCCCGTGGAGACGGACTATTCCAAGTCCACCGGCTTTGCGAGTGGGGCCGAGGCGCGGCTCGACCTCACCATGCGCGGTCTCGACCACTGGCTCACGATGCTGGCCACCGATCCTTCCGCCAACAAAAACGTGTGGCGCGGGCTGCCGGGCTTTTACTGGTATGCTCCCGTGGTGAAGGCAAAGCCCGGAGCCGAGGTGCTCGCCGTGCACGAGGCCGCGCGCCATCCGCAGTTTGGCCGCTACCCTCTGCTCGTCACGCGGGCTGCCGGAAACGGCAAGGTGCTTTTCATGGGCACCGACTCCGCATGGCGCTGGCGCAAGGGCGTGGAGGATACCTATCACTACCGCTTTTGGGGCCAGGTCGTGCGATGGATGTCGCATCAGCGCCACCTCGCGCAGGATGAAGGCATCCGCTTTTTCTACACGCCCGAGCAGCCGCGCCGCGGCGACAAGGTGCGCCTGAATGCCACCGTGCTCGACAAGCTCGGTGTGCCCGTAACCTCGGGCAAAGTCGTCGTCACCATGAAGGCTCCCGGCGGTGCGACCGAAACCATCGACCTCGCCGCCGACAACGCCGAGTGGGGCGTGCATAGCGGCATCTTCGTCCCCCGCGAGGGCGGGAAATGGGAGGTGGAAGTGGTATGCGAATCCGCAGGCCGCAAGATGAAGAGCACGCTCGATGTCAGCGTGCCCACGCTCGAAAAAGAAGGACTGCCCGCGCAACTCGGCATCCTCCGCGAAATCAGCTCGCTCACCTCCGGAAAGTTCATCGCACCGTCCGAGATGAGCCAGATGATCAGCACGCTCAGCCTGCTCCCCGAGCGCAAGCCCGAGGAAATCCGCTGGCGCCTGTGGTGCGACCCCTGGTGGTGCGCCAGCCTCCTGGGAGCCTTCGCCCTCTACTGGATCGGCCGCAAGATCGGCGGATTGATTTAGCACACGCTTTCGCGTCAATACGCGTCAGACGGGAGGAGGAAGTAAACGTCCAACGCCCAACATCCAACGCTCAACGTCCAATGGGGCAAGCGACGGATGTTAGCATTCCGAAAAGGCGGATGTTTCTTTTTTCAGTGGCTGCAATCTTCTGCACCGCCGTTCATTGAACGTTGGGCGTTGGATGTTGGATGTTGAATGTTGGACGTTTCCCCACGCGCTGCTTGTGCTCCCCCCGAGTGAGCCGTAGCGTGCCCGCCCATGCCGCCGCAGCTCACGTCGTTCCTGGGTCTCATCGTTTTTATCCTCCTCGCGTGGGTGATCTCCAACAACCGAAAGATCATCCCTTTCCGTACCCTCTTCGCGGGCCTCTTCCTGCAATTCGCCTTCGCGCTGTTCATCCTCAAGACCGATGCCGGCCTCTCCATTTTCAAGGGCACTCAGGATGTGGTTTCCAAGCTCAACGACTTTTCCAACGAAGGCGCGGCCATGGCGTTCGGGCCGCTTGCGAAATCTGATTCGCTGAAAACCGCATTCGGCCCCGCGAACGCATTCATCTTCGCGGTATCCATCTCCGCTACCATCATCCTCATCTCAGCCCTCTCCGCGCTCCTCTACCACTGGGGCGTGCTCCAGCGCGTGGTCGGTTCGATGGCCTGGGTCATGCGCCGCCTCATGCGCACCAGCGGCAGCGAGAGCCTCGCCACGGCCAGCAATATCTTCCTCGGCCAGACCGAGGCCGCGCTGCTGGTAAAGCCCTACATCCCCACCATGACGCGCAGCGAGATCATGGCGCTCATGACGTCCGGCATGGCCACCATTGCCACCGGCGTCATGGTCGTGTACCCCACGCTGGGCATGAACGCGGGCCACATCCTCACCGCGTCCATCATGACCGCCCCTGCGTCGCTCTTCATTTCAAAGCTCATGTATCCCGAGACCGACCCGAAGGCGGCCTCAAGGGAGGCCAAGGCGAAGATGCCGGAGGAAGACGTGAACAGCCTCGACGCCCTCTGCCGTGGCACGAGCGAAGGCGTGGCGCTCGCCATCAACGTCATGGGCATGCTCATCGCCTTTGTGGCCATCGTGGCGTTATTCAATGCCTGCATTACGGG
The DNA here is from genome assembly GCA_043753265.1 of Verrucomicrobiaceae bacterium. Lineage (GTDB taxonomy): Bacteria > Verrucomicrobiota > Verrucomicrobiia > Chthoniobacterales > Chthoniobacteraceae > SXWH01. The sequence continues at coordinate 579 of JAYUWZ010000651.1, read as the reverse complement.
CGTGCAGGGCTGGTTTGGCGTCGATGCGAAAAGCGCTGTCACGATGGAGAAATTCCTCGGCTGGGCGAATGCCCCGTTTGCATGGCTCATGGGCGTCACTCCCGAGCACTGCAACACGGTGGGCCAGGCGCTCGGCCAGCGCATCGTGCTCAACGAATTCATCGGCTACCTTTCCCTCGGTGCCCACCGCCCCTTCGATCCCAATGCCTACCAGGCCTACGAGGCAATGAGCCAGTTGAGCGGCACGAGCTGGCACCTCGCCTACTACACGCAAGCCCACGAGCCGCACGTGCTCGATGAGCGCTCCTTCACCCTCGCCACCTACGCGCTTTGCGGGTTCGCCAATTTTTCAAGCATCGCCATCCAGATCGGAGGCATCGGCGCCCTCGCCCCCTCGCGCCGGCACGATCTGGCAAAAATAGGCTTCCGCTCCATGATCGCCGGCCTGCTCTCCTGCTACGTCACCGCGGCGATCATCGGGATTTTAATTTGATAAGCTTCCTTCGACCAGTGCTCCGAAACGAGCGAGGCGCCTTGGACTGCGGTGGCAGAGTGTAACGGCGACACCGCCTTCGGAGG
>JAYUWZ010000650.1:0-3472 GCA_043753265.1 Verrucomicrobiaceae bacterium | reverse complement strand
TCTGCTGTGTATCGCTTTCTGGTCACGAGTTTCATTCTGTCTTGTTTCCTTATTCGGTGGTCCAGAATTCTCGCTCACCTCAGGGCGGGGTTTGAAGGATGGAGGTGCCGAGACATGCATGGCATCTGGGAGCAAGCTAGGAGGTTGTTGAAAACATGTGTGAACTACGCTGACGGTAATTTTGAGGGTGTTGGCGGAGAAGGGGCACTCTGAAGACCGAGAGCAGGAGCATGAGCAAGACAACGAGTAAGAAGCGCCGAGCGTGTTTTTCAACAGGCTGCTAGGAGGCCCAGAGGGCTGCGCCCAAGCTGGGGCGCAAGAGGTTTGAATTGCCAGTAAGATTTTCGAAATACGGAAGGGTCTTGCGCACCATTCGGCGCGCGTGCCGCTGGCACGGCATTCCTAGGGCTGCGCTTCGCTTAGCCCCAGGCTATGCTCTTACGCGTCCTTGGCGCGGCGCTGCAGCGGCTTCGCCTTTTGGCCTCCCGGATCGACTTGTGGGTAATGTTTTAGAGCAAACTCCCGCACTCCAGATGATCTCCCGAGCTTTTTCACCCTCGTCCCGTGCATTGAGGCATCCAATTTGCACTGGCCTGCGATCTGTCGCTGTGCCTTGGGCTCCTGCGTTACGAAAACGTTCGTTTGCAGGGAGCCCATTCTTTCGATTATCCAACACTCATGAAACTCCTTTCCCTTCTCGCCCTTGGTGCGGTGTCGGCATTTGCCGGCGAAAAAACAGTCATCCAGCCGCAGACAGTGGCGATCTATCCGTGGTCGCTGAAGCTGGATGCGGCCTGGGTGGGGGAGGGTGACACAAACAAGGGCGGCAGCTTCTCGGTGTTCGAGAGCCGCCTGCAGCTGGCCATGCAGCGCCCCATCGACTTTTTGCCCTCCCTCGGTGGAACGGGCGGTGGATGGGTGCTCCGCGTCGGCGCGGAGTGGGAACGCTTTGGGTTCAGCCACTCGGACGTCCCCGATTTTCTGCCTGGCACGTTGCAGAGCAACGCAGCGGTGATCGGCCTGGAGTATCGCACACTGGCGGGACTCGGTGCTATTTTCGAGATGCGCCCCGGGTTTTACTATGAGCACCACGTGACGTCGGATTCCTTCGATGTGCCGTTCAAGGCGGCAGGCGTGTGGCAGGTGAATGATCGTTTTGCGCTGATTTTGGGTGCGACTTATGGCGGGCATCGCAAGAGCCAGTTTTTGCCGGCAGCCGGCATTTGGTGGAAAATCACAGACAAGCTCACGCTGAACGCCATCCCGCCCGACCCCCGTCTCGAATACCAAATCACCGAGAAGGCGCGCATCTGGCTTGGCGGCGAGATCAATGGGGGCAGCTTCCGCACGGATGCTGGCCGCTCGGACAATCTGAACGCTGCAGTGGTGAGCTACACGGATTACCGCGGTGGCGCGGGCGTGGCCTGGAGCTTTGCCGATGGATGGTCGCTCGATGCCGGAGCCGGTGTTTCGTTTTACCGGAAGTTCGATTTTCACCGCGCCGAGGTGGGGGTGAAATCTGACGACCTCGCGCCTTATGTGAAGTTCAGCATCCGCGGCGAATTTTGAGCAATTTAGGATTTAAGATTTAAGATTTAAGATTTTTCGTGGCTCGGGGGCTGGTTCGCCTTTGCCAGCTTGAAGGCATTCCTAGTTTTGCGGCATGTCTGCGGTGCGCACTCCTGGGGAGGAGCGCAGCCAGAGTTCCACGCGGCGGTTGCGCTGGCGGCCTGCTTCGTCGGAGTTGGTGGCCACGGGCAGGGCGGAGCCGAAGCCGGAGATGAGCGAGGCTTTTACTCCGCGGGTTTCGAGTTCGCGTGAGACGATCTGCGCGCGCTCCTTGGACATTTTTATATTGGCCGGCTCTGCACCCTGCGGATCCGCAAAGCCAAAGAGCATGAGCCCGCGCTGGGCATTGGAGGGCTCGGCGAGGAATGCGGAGAGGCGGTCCAGGTCGCGGAGCGCCTTATTGTCGAGCTGGGCTTTCCCGGAGCGAAACCGCAGGTTGATGCTGAGGCGCTCTGCGTTGCGGACGACATCCGCATACTCGGCAGGCGCGGTCCCCGGCAGGATGGGGCGCTCCAGATCGATGGTTTGTTTCACAAAACCCGAGCGGTTCACGACGTCCTGGCCTTCGGGGCGCAGCGCAAATTCGACAAAGCGGGTCACGAGCGGGTTTTGCGGAGCGACCGGCGTGTAGAGAAACAAGCGGCGGGAGAGCACGTAGTCCTCCGCGGCCACGGTGAAGCGGGTGGCGTAGAAGGGCTGCGTGCCCTCGTCGGAAATGGCGAGAGCGCGCGACTGCCGTACGTATGGGAGTCCGGCGAAACCAATGGCCTGCGGGTCCTTTGCGACCGCGTCGGAGAGCGCGTTGCTATCCTCGTAGCGCGTGGCTCCGGCTGCGAGTTCGCTGCTGCCGAGCACCAGCGATTTGAAAGTATCGAACGTGCCGGATTTCGCATCGCGCGCATGGAGGCGAATGGGACCCCCCTTTCCGCCGACCGCAGCCCAGTCGGCGATCTTGCCCGAGAAAATCTCCGACACCTGCTTTTTGGTGAGCGCCTTGAGCGGGTTGTCCTTGTGGACCATGATGGCCAGGCCGTCGAGGCCGAGCACGTGCTCGCAGAGCGGGGAAAGGAGATCGCCGAGTCCCGAGCGTTCGCCGAGTTCCACTTCGTCGGACTTCGCCTGGCGGGATGCGAGGCCGATGTCGCACGCACCGCTGGCGAGCCCGTCGAAGGCAGTCTTGGTGCCATGCGCGGCGATTTCGATGGCGCGCGGGGTGCGGCTGCCGAATCGGGCGACTACCGTGATATCCTCGATGGTCTTGCCCTGCACACGCTCCACGGAGGTCGCACCCTCACGTTTGAGAAATTCTTCCGCGAGCATCGGGGCCAGCTTTGCGCCGATGGTGTTGGAGCCATGGAGCCGCAGGACGACTTCCGGCTGCACCTCTGGCACTGGGGCAGGGGCGGGTGCTGGAGACTCTGAAGCAACTTTGGCGGGCTCGGGTTTTACTTCGGGTTGCGTGATGACCGGCGCGTGTGTTGCTGGTGTCTCACCTTGATTCGGCTGCAGCTTTGTCTCCGCAACGGCTGGAGGGGCCGGCGGGGGATTCGCGGCGATGACAGGCTGCGCGGGCTTTGGCCAAAGTAGAAAAGCGATGACCAGCAGGAGCGTTGCTGCAATCCCGGCGAGTGCGGGAACCATCCACGCGCGCGCTGGGGCGGCGGGCTGCTCCATAGGCTGCATGGGGACTGCTCCGCTTGGGGATGAGAGCGGTATCGCCGTCGTCCGGCTCGTGACGCTGATGATCCCATTCAGGTGCTGCAGGGCAAGCTGGGCGCTTGCGTGGCGCAGATCGGGCTGGCGGTTGATGAGCGCCATCACCCATTGGCAAAGCTCCGGCGCGACATCCGGGCGGACGTCGCCCAGCGGTGCCACCTCGTGCCGGAGGTGAGCCTGGATCACG
>JAYUWZ010000649.1:0-3474 GCA_043753265.1 Verrucomicrobiaceae bacterium | reverse complement strand
ACTCGCAATGGCCGCTGCGGCGACCACTCTCGCGGGAAAATCGAGGTGAGCCTTGAACCTACTTCACCTCGGCGACCATCAAACGGGTCCAAGGCCCGTCGTTGACATTGTAATAGATGCGCCTGCCATCGGCGCTGAAGGATGGATGCGGGTGGTTGTGACGCCAGCTCCTGGCACCCTGTGTGTTGTCAAACAGATCCACGACGACGAACTCGTCCTTCGTCGTGGAGCCTACGCCGATGGCCCAGTAACCGGGTTTTCCAAACGGTCGTTTTGTCACATCGGCGTCGGTGACGAAGAGCGTGCCATCGGGCGAGAGTGTAGGGTGATCGGAAAAGCAGGATGGAGCAAAGCGCGGCTGGTTCTCTCCCGTGGCGACGTCCATGAGAACGTTGCTCTTCTCGAAAACGCCGCTTGAATCCGGCGACCAAGATGGGTGGCCCCATAAATCCACCAGGCGGATGAACCTCTTGTGCGCGAGATCGTAGATGATTTTGCCTTCGCGCTTGCTGACAGACATGCCCCGGAAGCTCGGTCCTCCACCAGGGACGCACGGCTTAAAGAATACCTTCGACTCGTCCGGACTCATCACGGGAAAGAAAATCGTAAGATCGCGCGAGCCGAGTTTCTTTTCCAGCCAGTCACCATATTCGGCGACGGTTTGCTTTGCAGTCACGGTGGTGGTGATTTCACCCGTGGTGACGTCGATCAATTCCAGGTTGCGATGCGCACCGGGATTCCAGTGGCAGCCATAGACCGGAACCCGTTTCCCTTTCGCCGAACCGAATCCCACCTGGCGATCCATCGCGAGAACTCGCTCCTGCTTCGTCGCAATCTCCACTGCACGGACGCTCCAATGGCCGTCTTGAAGATTGTGATAAACGACATACCGCCCATCGCCGGACCATTGCTGGCAGGCCGCACGGTGGGCATCCTCGACGGTGACGTTTTCGGCGACGATGGTTTCCCTGCCGGTGGCGCGCTCGACGATTCGCAGATCGCCCTGTTCCCCGTCGGCAGTGGCTGAGGTGTAGTAAAGCACGTGCTTTCCGTCGGGACTTTCCGGGCAGGTGTTGAAATACGCGTGGATGGAATGGCGATTCTGATCCGGCGCGACGGCGCGCTTTTCGGCGGACTTCCAGGCGATAAGATCAGCGTGAGCCATCGCGATGGATGCCCCAAACATCGCGAAGAGCTTCAGGGCTTTGGTCATCATGGGTAAGCGATAAGACCGTTGTTAAAAATTCCTGTGGCAGCGTGCCTCTACGCCACCTCGCGGACCACGACATCATTTGAGTTGAGGAGCAATCTGAATGGAATGTCGGTGCTAAGCGTAAGTGGCGCTCTCGCGCCTGCGGCGCGGAAGGAGGCTATCTGCTGGGCCACGAAGCCGAAGCTGTCCACGGCAGCCGTGCCGACCACAGACCCTTTGATGAGAATCGCTCCGATGCGCGAAACGATGGTGGCATTGCCACCGGCTACAGCCTGATCGTCGGCGTCTCCGAAGAATGCATCGAGAGGCGTGTCCCCGTCGTCCTGCACGCCCGCGACGAGATTGCTGGCGATCCAGTTGCCGCCAATCGTGACGTTACCTATCTGGGCATCGCCGTTCACTGCGGAGAGTGACTTGTTGTACCCGGCTAGAATATTTGCCTGCTCCACGTTGCCGAAAATCGTAAGGCTCTTGATTGCAATGTCCGTCTTGGCATCTGGTGCCACGATGGCCTGGCCCCGGGCGGTGATGCTCGCGAGGGTCGTTCCCCCGCTGGCGGTGCGTCCGATCACGCTTCCGCGAATGGTCACCGAGCCGAGGTCGTTGGTTACACGGATCGAGCCGTTTTGCGTTAGCTCGCCGGCGGCGCTTTCATCTAGGCCAGTGATGACGGAGCCCCCAATCAAAAGAGTCTGGATACGATCCACCTCGATGTAGCCACTGCGGTTCAAGGTGGCGTCACCGGTGCCGATGCTGCCGCCAACGAGGTTGCGGCCGATTTTGATAAGTCCAAACTCGCTGCCGAAAATCACCCCGGTCGTGCCGGCGGAGTCACCGATAATGGAGCCGCCGATGGTGACGCTGGCGACTTTTCCAGACGCGAAGATGGCTCCTGCCGAACCGCCCGGCCCGCCCCGGAGGTCTCCGCCAATCGTGATCGCGCCGTGCTTCGTGCCATTGGAAAAATCAATCATCCCAGTGTTCGCCGCAGCTCCGGCAATGACCGAGCCTGCCACTTTTAGACTGGCGAGGTTTCCGCCCACGAAGAGCGACCCGGTCGATGTCCGATCTCCACCCAGAATGGAGCCCCCAATGGTCGTGGGACCGAGGTCGCCGAGGATCTGGACCAGGCCATTGAGATCGTGGCCGATCTTCAGCGAGCTGAGTTTTGGCGCGTCGATCCGGCCCGTCCCAATTTCGTCGCCCGCAAAGATCGAGCCGCCGATGGTAATGCCAAGGATGGGCTCATTGGCCTGAATCCGTCCGCTGTTGCTCCCCGTGCCACCCACCAGGCTGCCGGTGATTTTGATCAGACCAATACCTCCCTCCACATCGATGCGTCCGCTGTTGTCGAGTGCGCCTCCCTGCACGGAGCCACCGATGGTCACTGGGCCGAGGTCGCCGTTTGCGCCTCCGGAGATGTCCAGGTTCCCGCTAAAATCCGACTTCACGGTGAGCTTGCCCAGTGACCCAATCAGGTTGCTGGTGATGTCTGCGGCTCCCGTGTCCAAGCCGAAGCGCCCGACGCTTTGCACGGCCAGGGATTTGATTGCGGGCGTGGAGGCGGTGGGGTCGCCCGCGTCGATTGCTCCGATGTCGCCTTTCAGCGTCACGACACCTAGATCGAGATTCGTCGCATCGATGAAACCGATGTCCGCCAGGCCGTTCCCGTTGATCCCTTTCTTCACCAGGACGGAAAGATTGGTGTTCTGAAATTCGGTCAGGCCGTTGAAATCGATGAGCCGCAACTGGCCGCCTCCATTATTGGCGGCGTTGAGCTGGAAGGTTGCGTTATTGAGGTCGCCCTTGGTGATCTTGATGGTGACCGTGTCGCCATCGGGGTCGAGATAGGTCGCAGTGGTCGCATTGCGCACGGTGACGGTGGGCGTCGGGATGGCGATGCCGCGGATATCCTCGTTGCCGTTGCCAATCACGCCGATCTCGGTCGCTGCACCGGTGCTCAAATTGATCGTGAACAGCGAGGTGAGATTATCCCCGCTGTCGGTGAGGGCGGCGAAGGCGATGCCGCTGGAGTTTTCGATGTCCAGCCCGCCATCGCGCGTGGCACTGAGCGTGAAGCCGAGCTGTCCGATTGCCGTAATCCCGCCCGCATTCGGACCGCCAGGACCGCTGCCATCGATACCCCCCTGCACCACGAGGCGGCTGCTTCCGCGATCGATGCCGTAGAGCGTGGTAAAGCTGGCTCCCGAGTGCACGAAATTGCGGTCGTAGGCTTCGGCGATCAGTGGGCCGGTGGCAGG
>JAYUWZ010000648.1:0-3480 GCA_043753265.1 Verrucomicrobiaceae bacterium | reverse complement strand
CGCCGAACTCGAAAAATTCAAAGGTCCCCTCGCCGTCGTCGTCGCGGAAAAGGACGAGGTGCTCAGCGCCGAGCAAGGCCGCCGCGTGCACGCAGCCTACGCTGGGCAAAAACTCCTCATCATGCTCCCCGGCGCCACCCACAACAACTTCCCCATCCAGTCCACCGCCGACTGGTATCGCCAGGCCAGCGACTTCATACTTCCAAAGTAGCGCGCAAGTCCATCCAGCCGAAGCCGAGCGCTTTACTTGATATGCGTCTCCGTCGCATCCACCGCCGCCCGCCGTTTCACGGTGATGGCGATAGGCATCTTCCCACCCTCGCCATCCGGGACCGTTCCCTTGGATTCCAGTTCAAAGCTCATCATGGAGCGGCCATGCACTGAGAAGTTCTCCACATCCACCGGGTAATCGATCTCGCTGCGCACCGTCGTCTTCACCCGCTTGGTGGTGAAGTCGTTGCCGAGCTGCCGCACTTTCGCGGTACTGCTGTCGAACGCGAGGTCGCTCACCAGCCGCATCGCCGGCTGGCTGTCCACGGTGCTCTTTTCCGTAAACTTGGTGGTCGCCTTGATTTCACCGGGCTTGAGACCCTCGACACCCTGGCGCGCCATCTCCTCCACAATCACATCGCGATTCCCCGCCCACTCATCGCCGACCTTCACCTTCTCCTTGCTGCCAAAGCCTTCATCAGCCGTGGCGTCTTCATCCTCCGCCACGGTGAACACGGCCTGGAGGATCTCCCCGGTCGTCTCGTCGGCATCCTCGCCATTGATGGTGATTTCGTTTTTGTCGCGTCCGTGCTTGATGACGATGACGTCGCCCTTGTCGAACAACTCGGCCTTCTCACCATCCTCAAAACTCTCGACCTCGGATATCTCGAAACGCAGCTCCTTTGGCATGCCCTTGGAGGTGACCTTTACCACGGTGAGGTCCCCCGCGAGCTTGCACGCGGCGTCCAGTTTTTCCGGATCTGCGGTGACGTTCTCAAGCTTCGTGATGGTCTCGCTCTGGAAAGCGATGCGGGCCGTCACCTTCGAGCGGTGACCCTCCTTTACCGGTCGCGCCATGCGAACATCAAACATTTCATCGGCAAAAACCCCGGAGGCCAGAAACACCAGCGAGAAGAGGATACGGAAGGCGTGCATCGTGAAGATAAGTAGAGCGGGATTTGCGCCAGTGGAAAGGAGGAAGAATGCCCCACTTCTCCACCTCTCCACCTCTCTATTTCCCACCTCCCCACCCTACGCCTCCAGCAGCAAAGGCTCAGGGTGATCCAGATGCTCCGTGCAAATGGCAAAAAAGTCCGCACGCGTGGAGACCCGGCGGATATCGTGCAAAAAGCGGCCTGTCGGCTCGGAGCCGAGGGCGATGAAATTGAGGTACTTTTTCATGCGCTGCACCTGCGAGTTTTCCGGCACACCGGGCGTGCATACCGCCTCGTAGAGTTCGCCGATGTATTCGAGAACCTGCCGCCCGCTCGGCATTTGTTCAGTGCGTCCTTCGCCACGCGCGCGGATTTGCTCGAATATCCACGGGTTGCGGATGGCCCCGCGCCCGAGCATCACCCCGCGCGCACCCGTCTGCGCGAGCACCGCCTCGGCGCGCCGGGCGGAATCGATGTTCCCATTGGCCAGAACCGGGAATGGCAGCGCGGAAGCGGCCCGGCCGATCGCCGCGTAGTCCACTTCGCTCTGGTATCCTCCGGCCACGGTGCGCCCATGCACGGTGAGCAGATCGATCCCATGCTTTGCGAAAATCGGCAGCAATTCCTCAAACACGCCTGCGTCATTGAACCCCAGCCGCGTCTTCACGGTGAAGCGCGTGGTCACCGCGTCACGCAGCGCCCCGAGGATGGAGTCCACGCGCTTTGGCTCGCGCAGCAGCCCGCCACCCGCGCATTTGCGATACACCACCGGGGCGGGGCAGCCGAGGTTCAGGTCCACCGCGGCGATGTCGTGCTGTTGCAACTCACGCGCACTGCGCACGAGCGCCGGGATGTCGTTCCCAATCATCTGCGCAATCACCGGTCGTCCCGTGGGATTTTCATCAACGGAGCGCAGGATGTATTTCTCCAGGTGCGACCCCACATACACGCGAAAATATTCCGTGTAATAAACATCCGCCCCGCCATAGCGCGTCATCAATTGCCAGAACGGCAAATCCGTCACGTCCTGCATCGGGGCAAGCGCAAGCAAGGGCCGCGGTGCGGCAAGCAGGGCATCAAGCGTGACAGACGAAGACATGAACCAGCCACCATACCCAGCCCTTCGCGGAAGGAAAGTACGAGCACAGGCACTGGGCCGCTTCGTTTGTGATTGGCAGCCTTTTTCTTCCTCACCCCAACGACTTCGCACGCGCACGCATGGTCTCCAGGCAAAGCAAAGCAGTCCTGCTCAGGCGATCCACCCAAAGCGCCCCGTAGTGAATCTCAGGAAAACCCGTCAGGTTCAGTGCGCGCACATTCTCCGGCAGCGTGTGACCGGGAACCGGCAGCGACAGCCCCACCCCGAATCCATGCGCCACGTAAGCCTCCACGACATCCAGCGAGGGAGCCTCGAGGCGCACCTCCCATTCCTGCCCGCGTCGCTTGAGCTCAGCCTGGAAGCGCGTCACCAGCTCGTCCGGTGCCGGCGAGGCAATGAGCGGGAGCGTGCCCTCGGCGGCAGCCTTCACCACGCGCGCCGCACTCGTGAAAGGCGACGAAGCCTCGACGAGCAAAATCATCGGCAACTTGAGCAGCCGCTCAAAGCGCAGCCCCGCCGTGAGCCGGTCGTCCTGGATGCCGAGCGCGATATCCACCTCATGCGTGCGCAGAAGGTGCGCGGCACTGGAGATACCCGTATCGCGCAGGCTCAAACGGAGACCCGGAATTTTGGCCACAAGCTCCCGCAGCAGCCACGGGAAGTGATCGCGCATCACCGCCCCACTCGCGGCGAGTCGTAACTGCTGCGTGGCCTGCCCTCGCACGCTCGCCGTGAGCTGCGGCAGCCCGGAAAAAAACGGCGTGATGAAATCGTAAACTTCGCGTCCCGCGGGAGTGAGCACAAACGGGCGTCGCTGAAAAAGCTGCGTGCCCACCGATTCCTCGAGCTGCGACATCTGCAAGCTCACCGCAGGCTGCTGGATGCCATATGGCATATGGGGAAGCGCCGCCGTAATACCCCCGCAACGCGCGACATGATAGAAAAGCTCAAGGTGATGAACATTCAGCATACAGGAAACTGTAACCGGCATCTCCGGAAAAATGCACTCGCCGATACAAGCCTTCCAAGTATTTGCCGCTCAGCGGCAGCAACAATACTACGTGGTGTATACGGATCGTGTATGTTGAGTCCTAAAATTCACTCTCATGTTGAAAACTCAAACAAGGGGGCGATTGATTAGAGCGGTTGCCGAAAATAATTTCCGGTTCGTGAAAGAATTTGCTTGTACGGCGGATCGGTTTCTGATCTAGGCGTCTGGTTGCCAACGGAACTACT
>JAYUWZ010000647.1:0-3483 GCA_043753265.1 Verrucomicrobiaceae bacterium | reverse complement strand
GCGCCGTAGCGTCCGCGCGGCTGCCGCTCCCGATCCAGATGCGCCGTTGCCGGAACTCGTCATCGGTCCGCTCCGCGTGAACCCCAACACGCGCACCGCAGCCTTGGACGATCAACCCCTGGTGCTCACCCCCGTCGAGTACGACCTGCTGCACGCCCTGTCGCGTGCCAAGGGCCGCGTGAAGACACGCGAGGCGCTCATCGAGGACATTCGCGACCGCCACTACGACGTGTTCGATCGTTCGATCGATGTGCATATTTCCGCCCTTCGCATAAAGCTGGGGGACGACGAAAAAAACCCGCATTTCATCCGCACAGTCCGTGCAGCGGGATACATGCTGGTGGAGCCCGACGCGCCATGATGCAGGCCGCGCTCCAAGGGAGGACTGGATGACCATCCGGCTGCCGCTGCTGGCAAAGATCGTCGGCTGGTTTTTGCTGAACCTCGTGGTGCTCGGCGTCGCGGGCTGGCTCCTCCTGCGCGAGAGCCTTGGTTTTTCCATGCTCGCTTCGCGCACTGCGGGTGAGCGCGTCTCGCAGGTGGCGGGCGTCATCGCATCGGAAATGAACGCTGCGCCAAGGGCCGAATGGGACAAAATTCTTGCAAAGCACGAGCAGCAGCGCGGCGTGAACTTCCACGTATTTACCAACGAGGGAACGCCCTTGGCGGGTACGCTGACACAGCTCCCGCCCGAGGTTCATAGTCGCGTGGCCGGTGTCACAGGGCCTCCTCCTAGGCGTCCGCTGCGGGAGGATGATGGCCGCCCGCCCCGCGACGAAGGCAGGCCTCCCCGGGATGGTGCCGGTCCTCCATTTGAACTCGATGGCCGCGCGCCGCGTGCTGGTGACGGCCCACCTCCCCGAGATCCCCAGCGCAGGCCGCCTCGCGATGATCGTGGTGGCCCACCGCCATTCGAGGATGATTTCGGCCCGCCGGATGGACCTCGCGGTCCCCGTGGGGGTGGCGGCGCTGGCGGCGCAAACCAGCCCCGCGTCTATCTCGACAAATTGCTTATCCAGAGCCACCGCCCCGAACGCTACTGGGTCATCGCGCGCGTCATGCTGAAACTGAGCGGCGTGGAACGCCAGGCGACCGTGCTTGCCGTGTCGGATTCGCCCGTCGGTCATGGCCTCTATTTCGATTCCACCCCGCTGCTTTGGGCCGGTGCGGGTGTGCTCTTGCTCACCGTGCTGGTGTGGTTCCCGCTCGTGCGCGGAATCACCCACAGCATCGGCCAGATGCGCGCCGCCGCCTCGCAACTCGCCGACGGCAATTTCGAGACGCGCGTGGATTCCAAACGCAGCGATGAACTTGGCGAACTCGGCGCCGATATCAACCGCATGGCCGGACGCCTCTCGGGCTATGTGGATGGCCAGCGCCGCTTCCTCGGCGATGTCGCCCACGAACTCTGCGCACCCGTCGCGCGCCTCCAGATGGCCGTGGGCATTCTCGAACACAATGCCACCACGCCCACCCAGAAAGAACATCTCGCCGATGTGCGCGATGAAGTGGAGCACATGGCGGGGCTCGTGAACGAACTTCTGCAGTTCACCCGCGCAAGCATGAGCGGGAAAAAGGTGGATACCCAGCGAGTGGAACTGAAGCACCTCGCCGAAAAGGCTGTTCACCGCGAGGCGCTGGATATCTCGCAAGTGAAGATTGAAATCGAGGAAACACTCGCCGTGCTCGCCGCGCCGGACCTGCTCCAGCGTGCCCTGAGCAATCTCGTCCGCAATGCCATCCGCTACGCGGGTCATGCCGGCCCGATTACCGTCTCCGCACTTCGTGATGGCTCGGATGTATTCGTCAGCGTCACCGACCAGGGCACCGGCGTGCCCGCCGACGCACTCCCAAAATTATTCGACCCCTTCTACCGCGTGGACACCGTCCGCACCCCCGGCGCACCCGGCGCGGGCGGCACTGGCCTCGGCCTCGCCATCGTGAAAACCTGCGTGGAAGCCTGCTCCGGCAGCGTCTCCGCCCGCAACGTGGAACCCCACGGCTTTGAAGTAACGATGCGCCTTCCAGCTGCCTAAATAAAACGGCGCAAGATCATCGCCGTAGCGAGCGAAGTCCAAGGCGCGCCCAGTATTTTTTCCATCCCTCAGAATCTTCAACAATGCACTGCCCCTTGTTGCCTTTGGGAGTTGCCGGTAGTGACAGAGGACGACCCAAGAAGATCTGCTGGAACTCGCTCACGCCTTTCGGGATGCCACCGCGGGCGAACTCGCGGATGCCGAGGTTCCCGCTGATTTCCACCGCGTGACCCGCCGCGCCCAGCAGCGCGTCGACAGCTTTTCGCCGGCATGGTGGAGGAGGATCGTGTGCCTATCGCGTGTCGCTCGGGTTGCTCGGGTTGCTGCCACCTCAAGGTGGAGACCCGCCCGCCGGACGTGTTTTCCCTCGCTGCCTGGCTCCAAAAGCATTTCACAGACAAGCAGCGTGCGGCACTGCTGCAACGCCTGCACGCGCATGTGGCGCGGCTGGAGGGCTCAGCATCGAGGAGCAATCGGCATCAACTATCCCTGCCCGCTGCTCCAGAATGGCCGATGCAGTGCGTACGCCGCGCGGCGTCCTCGTGCCGCATCGCGCATTCGATGGATGTGGAGCCGTGCAAATATGCGTTCGACCACCCGGAGGATCTCGATGCCCCGTCTGGCGCCGACATGGAGGTGCGGCTTGGCTTGCGTGTGGGAAATGACGGGGTCGCCTGGGCCTTCCGCGAGTCAGGGTTCGACGATGAACTCTATCACCTGAGCGCCGCGCTGGCCGAGGCGTTGACCGATCCCGAAGCCGAGGCGCGGTGGCGGGGGAAGGGGAGGGCGTTTTCGGATGCTGCGCTGGCGCGCTCGTGAGATGTGATATGAGACTTGGAGCCATCACAGTGGGCGAGGTGAGGAGCGCAGGGTGGGACTCTTCTTAACGTCTCACCTCTCTACATCTCACGGCGTCTTACTTCCCCGCTGCGCGGCCCAGGCCGGCTACTGCCCAAATCAAGGGGTAGAGTTTTTCGGAGTACCAGAGCTTCGCGAAATAAAAGCCAATGGGCGCAGGATCGCGCCATTTGCCGCTTCTCACGCGCTCGGCAAGCCACAGCACGCCCTGGTCGCACTCTTTCACGTGGGCCGTGGCCACTAGCGCTTCCACGGCGAGACCGGTTTCCTCGGTTGTCGAGGGCGTGCCTTTTACGCCGCCCCAGCCCCCATCCTCATTTTGGTTGGCTGCGATCCATTCCATGCCGCGTTTTGCGAGCGCACGAGCGCCTTCATCTCCCGCTTCGGAGACCTCGCGCAGGGCGGTCACCACTTGGGCGGTGCCATACAGCGGATTCTCCTCGTTCGGAGCATGCTCATTTCCAAACCACAGCGGCACCCAGGAGCCATCGGCTTGCTGCGAGTGTTTTAAGAATTGCAGCGCCTTCTTTATCGCGCTTTGCAGCCGGGCGCGTTCGTTGGTGGGGATCATGGTGCGCCACGCATTCCA
>JAYUWZ010000646.1:0-3483 GCA_043753265.1 Verrucomicrobiaceae bacterium | reverse complement strand
CCGTGGCGTGCACCGTTTGGGGGATTTCGGAGCTCGTCTTTAGAGGAAAAGTAACGGTCGTCGGCCTGTGCTCCGGTGTGGTCGCGGGCCTGGTCGTCATCACTCCCGCGGCAGGCTTCGTCACTCCTTCCGGAGCAATCGGAATCGGCGTGGTTGCAGGTGTGGTTCCGTTCTTCGCTGGTTTGTATATCAAGGCATGGCTGGGCTACGATGACGCGCTCGATACCTTCGCAATCCACGCCATCGGTGGAACGCTGGGAGCCATCCTCACCGGCTTCCTCGCCAATCACGAATCCAACGCCAATCTTGCGACCAACCTCACGGGCATCGTGGGCAACACGCTTTGGATTGAGCAGTTGAAGGCGGTGGGATTGACCATCGGGGTTTCCGTGGTCGGCACGGTCATCGTGGCTCTGCTCGTCAAGGCCACTGTGGGATTGCGCGTTACGCCGGAAGTAGAGGAGAAAGGCCTCGATGTTTCCGAGCACGGCGAAGAAGGCTACATCATGGATCGCTGATTTTTTGCGAAGCCAAAGCCGTGGGGTCGTTGAGGCCCCACGGCTTTTCGTTGTACGGTACCTCGCGAGGACGCAGAGAGCTTCGTTCGAGAGGGCGAGACGGTGTTGGCCCGCAAAATCCAATCGAGGGAGAAAGCCGAAGGCGCTGTATTGTCGCGCCAAGGGCGCGCAAGAGCATAGCCTAGGGCATACGCCTTTGGCGTATTTCCTCGTTCGTTACCATTTGAGCGAAGCGCAGCCCTAGGAAAAAGGCCCGCAAGGCCGCGCCCCAACTGGGGCGCAAGAGCTTTGCTCATCCAACACGGTGTTCGAATAAGACTCTTGCGCACCATTCGGCGCGGGTGAATTCCGAATGCGACCCTCTTTGAAAAATGAACCGCGCATCGAGACACATTGAGCCGTTGCAACTTTTCCATCCCCACCGCCACACGGCGCTTTTCAAACGGACGCAGAACATGTTATAAACTTTCACTCATGAGCGAAGCCCCGGAAAAACTAACAACTGGCGAGCAACTCGGCATGGAGGAGTTGCTGAAGTATTTGCCGGCCCTGGGTGAGATTTCACCGGGCTTGCTCAAAAACTATGCCATGGGTGCTGCGGTGCTCCGCCGCTTCAAGGAAGGCGACATCGTCTGCGAGGAAGGCGAGTTCGGCTCCACCGCTTTTTACATCGTGGATGGTAGCGTGGATATCTACATCGCGAACCCGCTCGCCAAGGTGCGCACGGCTCGCGGCTCTGGTTTCTGGGGCATGCTCAAGCGCGCCATCGGGCTCGGGAAAAAAGGCACCGATGAGGAACAGCACGGCTACATTACCATCGATGCCGACGTGGACCTGCCCAAGACCACCCCTCTTGCAGTGCTCGGCACAGGCGAGCTTTTCGGCGAGATGACCTGCCGCACCTTCCAGCCTCGCAGCGCCACGGTGCAGGCGAAAGGGGATTGCGTGATGGTAGAGATGCTCCGTGTGATTCTCGATATGCTCGTGGGCACGCGCGATGTGGATGCCGATACCAAGGCGACCACCAAGGTCAAGGCCCCCACCTTCAAGGGCACGTCTTTCAAGAAGGCGATGGATGAGAAGTATCGCGAGCGCTCGCTGATCAACCATCTGCGCAGCGTCCCTCTTTTCAACGGCATGGACGCCGAGTTGCTCGATTACCTCCGCCAGCGCGCCGAGCTCGTGGCTTGCAACAAGGGCCAGGTGATCTGCAAGCAGGGCGATCCCGCCGATGCCTTTTACCTCATCCGCAGCGGCCTGGTGCGCGTGGCCACGGCGATGCCCGGCGGCGAAATGGTGCGCACGTATCTCAAACGCGGTGAATTTTTTGGCGAGATTGGCCTGCTGCGTGATACTCCCCGCACCGCCACCTGCACGGCGCTCGATGCGGTGCAGCTTGTGAAAATCGATGCGGCGGATTTCCGCACGATGCTCGAGAAAGTGCCCGCAGTGAGGGATTCCCTCGACAAGATTGCCGCCTCCCGCATCGCTGCCAACGAGGCGCAAAAACCCCCGGCGGGCCTGCAGCTCGACGACTTCCTGAACCAGGGTCTCTACGAGGCGCAAAACCTCCTGCTCATCGATCTCGATCACTGCACGCGCTGCGATGCATGCGTGAACGCCTGCGCCGAGGCGCACGATGGCGTGACCCGTCTCATTCGCGACGGCATGCACTACGATCACTATCTGGTGCCCACCGCCTGCCGCTCCTGCCGCGACCCGCTTTGCATGACGCAGTGCCCCGTCGGCAGCATCCGGCGCAAGGAATCGCTCGAAATCATCATCGAGGATTGGTGCATCGGCTGCACGAAGTGCGCGGAGCTGTGCCCCTACGGGAACATCAACATGCACACTTTCGACGAGTGGCAGTTGAAACCCGCCGAGACGCCCAAACCTGCCGCAGCGGCTGCCGCAGGGGCAAAGCCCGCAGCCGGTGCTGCTGCCAAACCGGCAGCCGGAGCCGCCGCTGCCGTGAAGCCAGCAGGGGCTCCCGCCAAACCTGTGGCCCCGCCGGCCAAGCCCGCTGCCGCCGCTCCCAAGTCCGAAGATCCCGCGCCAGCACCAGCGGCAGTTGCCCCGGCCCCAGCCAAGCCTGCGGCCAACGAAGCACCCGCTGCAGTTCCTGAATCCGAGGCCTTGGCTCAACCCGCCGCAAAGGTGGCCGCACCCACGCCTCCTGTAGCCATCGCACCGCCAGCCGAGGCACCCGCGCCTGCAAAAGCCGCCGCACCAGCACCCGCGGATCCCGCCACCCAGCCGGCAGCCGCAGCCAAGCCATCCACACCTCCGGCCAAACCGGCTGCTTCTCCAGCAAAACCTGGCGATGCCGCAAAACCCGCCGCTGCCGCAGCCGCCAAGAAGGACGAGGCCCCAAAGAAGCTGGTAAAAAAGAAAGTCACCGTGAGCAAGGCCACCACCTGCGACCTTTGCACCGACCTCAGCGTGCCGAGCTGCGTCTATGCCTGCCCCCACGACGCCGCCAAGCGTGTGGACCCCCAAAGCTTCTTCGTGCGCGGCGAAAAAAACTCCGGCTGGAGATACAGCAAAAAGAGCCGCACTACCCACTAAGCGTGAAAGCTGAAAGCAACCAACTTCCGCAAGTACCCAGCGAACGTCCCCAAGCTCAATGGGGGGCCGCGCCATTTGGTGGCCCGACGCCCTGCGCCGGGTTTCATCGACAATTCAGCACGACGCAGAGCGCCGGGCCACATATGAGCACCCATCCCTCCCTCATCGCACCCATCGCATTTATCGCCGATAATCCCAGGCCCCGTCGCAAATCCCAATCCCCCAACCTTTTCCAAAACAGCATTATCGGCGATGACCCATCGCCGATAATCCCGGCAACGCAGAATGTGAGACGGACTTGCAGTCCGTCCAAAGGCCTCCCTCATTCTCAAGGAAGCCCGCTAGGCAGACAGACTACAAGTCCGTCTCACAATAGGGCCAACCCCTTCATCGCATC
>JAYUWZ010000645.1:0-7430 GCA_043753265.1 Verrucomicrobiaceae bacterium | reverse complement strand
TTCGAGGAAACCCATGCTTCCGCGGGAGTGGGCAAATCAGCGGAGATTCCCACCCTGACTTTCTTGACAACGGGGTCTCCAAAATCGTCCACCGACTTGGTGACCGTTTCCTTTCCCGCAATGACGAACCACAGCACGAGGAATGCGACGAGGCCGATGAGCGGGAGCAGGAGACTGTCGAGTTTGTAGCGTTTGATGAAGTCCATTGGATTCTATCCTTTCAGGCTCTTTACCGCGAAGCCGGAGGCGTAGGCCTCCATGTTCGCCTTTGGGTCGAATTTCACACCGTCGAACTAAGTTTCCGGAGTCTCATCAAGGGCGCGGCCGGTTACGCCGATCT
Source organism: Verrucomicrobiaceae bacterium (assembly GCA_043753265.1). GTDB lineage: Bacteria > Verrucomicrobiota > Verrucomicrobiia > Chthoniobacterales > Chthoniobacteraceae > SXWH01. Next base: position 7,090 of record JAYUWZ010000645.1, on the reverse strand, counting down.
CCTTCATGGCCTCTTCGTAGATGTCCCCGCGCATCACCTGCTTTGCGACGGCCTCGTAATCCGGCGCGCCATCCGTGAAGCCCCAGCGGCGGAGCTGGGTGAGCCACCACTTCGCATACTTGGGCTGGGGATAGTTGCAGTTCCGGTCGCTGAAGGTCATGTAGTGCGGATCCTTCAATTTGCGACCATCGCCAAAAAGGTATTTGCCCTGTAGCCGGCCCAGAATGATCTCGGGCGGACAATTGATGTAGGTCGGGGCGCTGACGATCTTGGCCTGCTCCTCGCGATTCTCCATTTTGTCGAGCCAGACACTGGCCTCGTGGAGCGCCTTTAACACGGCCTTCACGGTCTTCGGATTCTTCGCCGCGAATTCCTCGGTGAATGCGCAAACCTTCTCGGGATGATCCTTCCAGATGCCCTGCGTGGTGATGGCGGTGTAGCCGATGTCATCCGCAATCGCCCGTGCGTTCCACGGCTCGCCCACGCAGTAACCGTCCATCTTGCCGACCTTCATATTGGCGACCATCTGTGGTGGTGGGATGGTGATGAGCGAGATATCCGCACCCGCGCCCGCTGCATCGCCCGGATTAATTCCACCCGCGGCGAGCCAGTAGCGAAGCCACATGGCGTGCGTCCCCGGTGGAAAGGTCATCGCAAAAGGCATGAGGTTTCCGGTTGCCTTGGCGGCATCGACGAATGGTTTGAGCGCCTTGGGATCCTCGGCTACTTTTCCCGCCAATTCTTTCTTAAGTGTGATGGCTTGGCCATTGCGATTCAGCAGCCACGGAACAACCATCGGCCGCTTCGGCGCGCCACCCAGGCCCATCGTGCTGGCGATGGGCATGCCGATGAGCATGTGTGTCGCATGGACATCACCATTGCTCAGGGAGTCGCGAATGGCTGCCCAGCTCGCCCCCTTGGACACCGTCGAATTGATGCCGTATTTTTTGAACAACCCTTTCTCGTGGGCGATTACGATGCTTGAGCAGTCCGTGAGCGCGATGATGCCGAATTTCAGATCCGCGATCTCAGGTGCATCACTTGCAAAAGCGGAGCCCATCCAGCCTTTCGGCAGGCCCGCAAGGAGCGCAGCGGCGGCGGTTTTACGGATGAAGGAACGGCGATGAATGTGGGTTTGGTTCGTCATAAGGAATAGTCAGGCAGCGTTGGTTTGAGTTTTGGAAATCCGTGCGAGTGCCTGCATGTGCAGGTCCTCGCGAAAACATTGAACGGCCAGGGATTCAGGTAGCGCAGCACGCTCCGCGAGCCCTGCGCGCACGAAGCCGTCCATCACCCCGCGGGCTCTTGCCGCAGTGGGCACATTGGCATTCTCGCGGTGAAAAATATTGAACCCCGGGCACTCCTCCACCCGCCCAAGTCCGAAGTCATACTGTCCGCACATCGACATCCGCAGAGCTTCCGTGGGCGCATTTACATACTCAGGGCGGGAAAGCGTAGTGGCGAGACGCTCCCGGTTTTCCGGGGCATCGCACCACGCGCAGGCCTCGATTAGAGCCGCTGCCAGTGCGAGGTGTTCCTCGTTTGCGCGCTCGGCGAATTCGTTGCGCACCATCAGCACTTTCTCCACGTGCAGCGGCGCGATTTCCGCGCTGCGTGCCACGACAAAACCCGCCTTGTTCATCACCGCGAGCGAGGCCCAGGGCTCGCCCACGCAGTATCCATCGAGGTGCCCGGCCTTGAGATTGGCATACACCTGCGAGGGTGGCACGATGACCACCTGCGCGTCCTTGTCGGGATCGATGCCGTGGTCGCGCAGCCACTGCCGCAAGAGCACGTGGTGCGAGGACCATTGGTATACCACGCCAAAAGTTAGCTTCTCCTTTTTGCGCCGCACCCTTTCACGGAGCTGGTGTCCATCCGTGGCCCCGGCACGCGCCAGCTTTTGCGAAAGCACAATCGCGTTGCCGTGGAGGTTCAGCACCAGCGCGGTGAGACACTCAACCGGCACTGTATTAAGCCCGGCCGACGCGGCCATCAGCATTCCGGCGGGTGCATGAGCCGCCTCCAGTTCGCCGAACAGGATTTTATCCCGGATGGTGGCCCAGCCGATCTCACGGCTGAGCTCCACCGTGATTCCATGCCGGGTGAAGAGCCCGAGCTCCTGCGCCATCGCGAGCGGCGCGCAGTCTGTGAGTCCGATGAATCCCAGCCGAATGGGCCGGCGTAGTATTTTGCTGTGTTTGAAAGTAGCCACGTTGTGCAACGGGGCGGGGCATTAGCGCGGTGCGTGCCACCGGAGCGGGTTCGCAACCAGAAATGGCTTGCGAGTTTTTCATGCAGATGATGAAAGTTTTTCATTCATGTCCCAGCCGCTTGATTCCAGACAGCTTCGCGCATTCGTCACATTGGCGAAGACGGGCAGTTTCACGCAGGCCGCGCGTGCCCTGAATTTAAGCCAGTCCGCGGTTTCCCACTCGATGAAGGCGCTGGAGCGCGAGGTGGGGTGTAGGATTTTAGACAAGATGGGCAAAAAAGCAGTGCTCACGCAGGCAGGCGAACAACTCCTCGCACACGCGGAACGCATCCTCGCGGAGATGTCGCAGGCCCGTGCGGCACTCGGGCGCCTTGGAAAATGGGGCCAGAGCCGCCTTCGCCTGGGTGCCAGCACCACGGCCGCGCAGCACATCCTGCCCGGCGTGCTCCGCGAGTTTAAGGACAGTTTTCCAAAATGCGTCATCAGCATCGAGCCTGGCGATACCCCGGAAATGATCGACGCACTCCGCGCCCATCGCATCGACCTCGCGCTGAACCTCGACCCGCCCCCCGGCGAGGCTCTCGACTTCCGCCCGCTCTTTTCCGACGAGCTTCACTTCATCCTCTCGCCCCAGCACCCGTGGGCGCGCGTGGGAAAGGTGACCCGCTCGGAGATCTCCCAGCAGGACTACATCCTATACAAGCGGCGCAGTTACACATCGGCGATGATCGAAGCCTACTTCCGCGAAGAGGACTTAGTGCTTCACAGCCAGCTCGACCTTGGAAACATGGAGGCCATCAAGGAACTCGTGAAGCTGAACCTCGGCATCTCCATCCTCGCCCCCTGGACCGCCACAGCGGAACTTACTAGTGGAGCCCTCGTCGCCATGCCGCTCGGCAAGCGCAAGCTTCGCCGCCGATGGGGCATCCTGAGTTGGAAGGGCCGCCGCATGAGCCTGGTCGAGGAAACGTTCATCGGCCTCTGTGCCAGCGTGGCAACGCGAATGGGGCTGTAGTCAGCCTCCCTGCTTCATATCCCATTCGCGCCAATCGAAGCGCTCGGGCATTCGTCCATTGCGTGTATCGCCAGGGCAATTTCCTCATCCGTTGTTGGCTGGCGAAATACAACGCTCAGCCCAATACTGTCATCCCGGCCAAATACTACAGGCGCAGTGTTGCGGCACATGTCGCAATCGATACAGGAGTCGTCTACGTAGTAAGGGCCGGGGACGTTTGAAGGCGTTTTTTGATTTAGATCAGGCATGGTGATGTTGGTTTCGGAGGGAATGATTGCGCAACGAACGATTTGAGTGAAATTCATAAGCCGTATCGATTGATGCGTTTTATGAATGAGTATCTTCCTACCTCACCATTCGACCTGTATGAACTCCACCTTCTCCGCCTCGTGGCCCGGCACGGCTCATTCACGGGCGCCGCCCGCGAGGTGGGGCTGACGCAAAGCGCCGTTACCCGTCAGGTGCAAGGGGTCGAATCCCGGCTTGGGGTCGCTCTTTTTGAGCGCACCACCCGACAGGTCCGCATCACACCGGCTGGCGAATTTCTCTTCCAGGAAACCAGCCGCCTCGTGGGCGACCTCGATGCCCTGCTCCGCCGCCTGCGCGAGGATTTTGCCGAGGCCCCCCGCGAAGTAAGGGTGGGAGTTTCCAAGTCGATCAGCGTCGCGTTCCTCCCCGGCTTTTTTGCCGCACAGCAGCGCCGGCAGCCAGGTGTGCGACTGCGAGTCACCCACCAGCCCAGCAGCCTCCTGCTCCAGCGCGTCGAATCCAACGAACTCGATGTCGCCATCCTTTGCCCAGCGCGCACTGTGCCCCCGGCATTGCGCATCACCCATCGCTTCGACGACGCCTTCGACCTCATCCTCCCTCCGCACTGGGCGCCACCCTCCCAGCCTCTTCGCAAACAACCAACCCGCTGGCGCGACTGGCTGCGCGAGCGCCCGTGGCTGCTGATCGACGAAACGTCCAACACCGGCACCCGTCTTCGTGCGTGGATGAAAAAGCGCGGATGGCTGGTGGAGAACGCCATGGAGATGGACAGCTTCGATCTCATCATCAATCTCGTCTCACTCGGCCTCGGCGCCAGCCTTGTCCCCCAGCGCGCCCTCGCCATCTATGGGCGGACGCGAAAGTTCCAACGCTTCACCATTCCAGACCGCTTTTCCCGCGAACTCGTCGCCATCGCGCGCAAGCGCCCGCCACTACCAGCCCACGTGGAGCAGTTCATCGGAAATATCCTGTTTTAAGGGTTCCAGGCATGGGCGCTCGTCCGTTCTTACGGCATGGCCCGGCGATTTCCAAATTTACCCATTCCCCTTCCCCCCTGCCGTGCGGTAAACGCGCCCCGCATGCAGCAACCCGATCTCACGAATGGCATCATCTGGTACGTGGTGTTCGTTTACTCCACAGTGTGTCATGAGGCTGCGCACGCGTGGACGTCGCACAAGCTGGGAGATAATACCGCCTACGAAGGCGGGCAGGTGAGCCTGGACCCAATCCCCCACATCCGCCGGGAACCAATTGGCATGGTGGTGATGCCCATTGTAAGCTACCTCGCCAATGGCTGGGTGACGGGCTGGGCGAGTGCGCCCTACGATCCCCGCTGGGCAGTCATCTACCCAAAGCGCGCGGCGGTGATGGCAATGGCAGGCCCCCTCGCAAATCTGCTGCTGGTGCTTCTGTCGGTGCTTTTGATTTTCATCGGGGCAAAGGCGGGGGTTTTTGTCGAGTCACCGAGTCCTTACATCGTGCTCGACCATATCATCACGTCCACCAGCGGTCCTGGGTGGGAGGCGTGCGCGCTCGTTCTGAGCATCACGTTTTCCCTCAATTTACTACTCTTTGTGTTCAATTTGATGCCGTTGCCACCCATGGATGGCAGCGCGATCCCGCTCTTTTTCCTGAAAGGTGATTCCGCCGTGGCCTACCAGCGCATGATGTGGCAACCGGCGATGCAGATCTTTGGTTTCATCATAGCCATCCGCGGTTTCTCTTATATCTTTTGGCCAGTCTACAAACCCGTCCTATCATGGGTGTATACCTTGATGTAATTGCTGAGGGAAAAGGCTTTCGCGGGTCTGGCGGAAAGGTATGTTTCACGGCTTCCAATGAAGCTGCTCACCATTTTCACCGCCTTTCTGGCGCTCGCGTTCACATCCCTGGCCCAGGATAAAGATAAAGGCCCCTCGGCTGAAGAACTGGCAGCATTCAAAAAGCTTCAGACCCTCCTCCAAACCCTTAAATATCAGGACGGGGAAGTCACCCTCGCTGGCGGCAAGGCCAAGCTCACCCTCACCCCGGATTTCCAATACCTCGCCCCCGCAGAGGCTAGGAAAGTGCTGGTGGACGTGTGGGGCAACCCACCTGCCGTGGCGAGCGCCATCGAAGGCATGATCATCCAAAAAGGCACCGATTTCCTTGCCGAGGATGCGTGGGCGGCAATTATCCAATGGAAGGAGGACGGCTACGTGAAGGACGAGGAATTTGCCTCCACCGATTTCAACAAGATGCTCACTGAACTCAAGGAGCAGTCCAAGGAACAAAGCAAGGAGCGAGTCAAGCAGGGCTATGGCAAGCTGGAGGTCGCCGCATGGGCGCAGCCTCCCCAATATGACAAAACCACCCACAAGCTCTACTATGCGAAGGCGCTGGACGTGGACGGACCGGTGCAGGGCCTGAATTACGACATCCGCGTGCTGGGCCGGGCAGGCGTGCTGGAGGTGAGCATCATCTCTTCCATGCCGTACCTTGCGGACATCGACAAGAAAGCCCCCGAAATTCTCGGCATGGTGGATTTTACCGCTGGCAACCGCTACGCGGACTACAAGGATGGCGACAAGGTCGCGGCCTACGGTATAGCAGGCCTCATTGCCGGCGGCGTGCTGGCCAAGGCGGGGTTCTTCAAAGGCCTGCTCCTTCTCTTGGTGAAGCTCTGGAAACCCGTGCTCATTGGAGTGGCGCTCATTGGGGCCTTTATCGCCAAAATGCTTGGTCGCAAGAAAGCGGCCTAGCCGGGAGTTATTCCCGGCAGGGACATTAATAGTGCATAAGGTCCGGGTGGGGTGCAGGGTCATCCCACACCATGAGATTCGCCGCTTTCCTGGCCGCACTTGCCCCCACCCCGATGCTTGCAGCACCGGTGGATTTTGCGCGCGAGATCCGGCCCATTCTTTCGGATTACTGCTTCACCTGCCACGGACCGGATGCCGCAAAGCGCAAAGCGGAACTCCGTCTCGACACAAAGGAAGGTGCCCTGGCCAAAGGCGAGAGCGGCGCGCCCGCGATCGTGCCCGGAGATCCTGGGAAGAGCGAGGCCCTGCGCCGCATACTCACCACGGATACCGAGGAGTTGATGCCACCTCCGGCGGAGCATAAAAAGCTGAAGCCGGAGCAAGTGGATTTACTAAAGCGCTGGATCGCGGAAGGCGCGCCCTACACCGGCCATTGGGCATTTCAAAAAGTGCAACAGCCGCCGGTGCCCGCAGGCAAGGGCGGCAACGCCATCGATGCGTTTGTCCGCGCCCGGCTGGAGCGTGAAAATCTACAGCCAGCTCCCGAGGAGGAAAAGGCGCGCCTCATCCGCCGCGTATCCTTCGACCTCACCGGCCTTCCGCCCAGCCCGCAGGAGGTGGACGCCTTTCTCGCCGACTCCGCACCCACTGCTTACGAGAAAGTGGTGGATCGCCTCCTCACCTCCCCCGCCTATGGCGAGCGCATGGCGATTCCCTGGCTGGATCTCGCGCGCTTTGCAGACACCGCAGGCTACCACAATGATTCCCTGCGCGACATGTGGATGTGGCGCGACTGGGTGGTGAAGGCGTTCAACGACAACAAGCCCTTCAGCGATTTCACCATCGAGC
>JAYUWZ010000644.1:0-3485 GCA_043753265.1 Verrucomicrobiaceae bacterium | reverse complement strand
CCAACGCCAACTGCCTCGACCGCCCAATGGCTGTTCAACTCTTCCAGAGATTTCGCAGTGAAGCTCATTTGGTTGCTTTCTTAGGGCGCAACGATTTGGCCAGACTGCCGATCTTTTTTGGGCTCAGGTAGAGCGCGCGAAGTTCAATCGAGGTTCCCTTCGGGCAGTTCTTGGCCAACAATACGGCGCGAGACTCTAGATCCGCCTCCTTTGGAGAAACATCTCTGATTAAAAAACCGAAGAGCGATACATCATTTGGATCGGAAAGGTAGCGTGCGGTGGCAGTCTTATATTTTGATTCCCATTCTGAATTTCGAGCCCGGTGCGCCATGTAGATGAGTGCGAGATGCCCCTTGATGACGCTGGAATCTCGGAGTTCTTCGATTTGCTTGGCCAGGCCATGGCGGCTGGTGACTACCTGCGGAGGCCATTTTTCTTCCTCGGACGTTTTCACTTCACCGAAAGCGAACCGCACAGACTTGGCGTGTGTTTGAAAACCAACTAAATCAGCCCCCGCAGGGCTCGCGTTCGGATTACGGAGATCTCGCATCGTCGGCCACGGAAATTCGCACTCGTGATGATCGGAAAGGTATACTTCGGCCAATCCTTCGCCTACCTGCCAGTCTTTTACCACGTGTGGCCGTTCCAGGGCTGCGCGCAAATGATCGGCTGCAAACGAGGTTTTTGCGAGCCCACCGACGAGTTCTTCAATCTCCAGACGACCCACATCGTCACGGAGAAGCGGGGCCACTCGGTCAGCGAGAGCCGAGTGAAGCTCCGAGTCGGTAAACTTAATCCCGTGGGCTTCAACAGGGGCAACTGGACACGAATAGACGATTGTTCCTTTAGCCGTTTTCATCTGGAGGGGCTGCCCGGGACGAACGAGCAGGTGGGGAGGATAGTCATGTGGCGGGCGACGCGATGCACAGGACTGCATAGGGCACTCCTCAGCCTGCGTCAAGACCCCGGGGTGGAGCGTAGCGGAGGTTGGTCACTACCGTCTGCCGACACCAATGAGAGAGCGATGAACGCGGCTGCGGACGGAGTGTTGGAGGACGCGTTGTCTAGAGTATCGATTGGTGCAAACCGTAGCAGTGCGGCGGAAATATCTGCTCGGCTTCCATGGTGAACGTGCCGTGGGCGAGGAATTGAGCCACCGCATGCTCGATGGGTGCCGTGTGTTCCATGACGTGCCGAACGATCCGTACAGAAACATTGTCCATGTGATTGTAGCTGCAAACGTCAAGCTGGCCAGCTGGCGCAATGGCTTTCGAGCGCCGCGGGAGACAAGGTCAAGGTTTCCCCTATTCTCACCTTTCCCGGCTGGTTCGTGACAACGCGAGTGAAGACAGAAATGAAGGTGCTCAATCCCGGTCAGATCCGGGGATTTGTAAAAGGGCCTTCTCCCAAGGGTATATCGCCTGAACAAATGAAGCGGATTGTCCATCAATTGGAGCAACGATACCGGGATGTTGAGTGAAATGAGGTTCACAATCATTGACACGATATGAGTGTGGCAGTAGCCAGACTCATTATGTCCAACTCCTTCCCGACCACCAAGCAACTGAAGCGTGCCATCGCCATTCAAGAATAGATTGTGGAATTGCGGGAAGAGTTGCAGGGAGTGCTTACTGGCAACGGAACAAAGGTGCTTGCAAAGGCAAATGCCTCTGGAGACGGACGGAAAGGAAAACGCTCCGCTGCGACACGCGCCAAGATGGCTGCTGCCCAAAAAGCGCGATGGGCTCCCAAGCAGTCCGGAAGCGAAGGTGCCGCTCCGGCACGAAAGAAGCGGTTGCCAAGGCTGGAAGTAGAGGTCTCAACAGGCAAAATCAAGCGCCGGAAACGCGGATGTCGTGAGCGGCGCTGACTTCAGCTTACCTGATCAATGCAGGCATCCACAAAAGCCACGAAGTCTCGGTCCTGAAACTTTTTCGAGGTGTCCCATACGTGTCGCGGAATCGGTCGAGCGAAGAACTGCCTAATGTCAGACGCAACTGCATCATCGGCAAATTCCATCCCTGCTCGCCGTGCTTTGTATGCTGCTCGCAAATGCAGAATGAGAAGATGAACGAAGCGGACTTCAGCTTTGGTCGGCGGCGTCTTCTTGAGATCGAGCGCATCGGTGTGAACGCGATGTAGGTCTTCCCTTTCGATATAGAGCATCCACAAATCGCGATACGAAGAATTGAGCGCCAAGAGGTTCTGTATTTTCCTCTCCTTCACCTCGGCGCGGAGACTGTGAGCGGCAACAAAAAGCCCGGTGACGATGCTCACCGTCTGGAGAAGTTCAAACCAGTGCTCTGCCAGCCATCCCAGATTTCCCATGCCTCGGAGTATACCCCGAAGTGATCCTGAGCGCTAGAGGCTGTCGGGAATGTCAGGCTTGGCCAAGACGAGGGTCTTACGTGGAATCCTGACGATGCGTTCTTCGCGGCTGCAGCCCGCTCCAAATGCGAGGTGCGCCTTGGCGTCCTCGGTCACGTCGACGCCGATGACGACGAAGTCCCCATCAGCCAATTCAAGGATGTCGGGGCATCCATCGAGTGATGATGTTTTCGCACCATTCGCGTGCGGGTCAGGTCCGATGCGGCGGGTGAAAGTGAGCATGCCCCCTTATACAATCGTATAATCCACTGTCAACGAAGTTCGTCTATAGCGTCCCCTCGTGCCCAAGCTCTCGACACAAGAGCGGATCGAACGCGAACTTGCTCGCCTGCTGAAAAAGCGGCGAGAAGAGCTTGGCTTGTCCAAAGTCGTGACCGCCCAACGGGCCGGGCTCGCAGTCATGACGGTATTCTTCGTCGAAGAACTGAAGCGAAGCCCCGGATTTAACACGTTACTTCGGCTCGCGTCTGCGCTAGAAGTCGATCTTTGGAAACTCGTTCGGGATGCAACGAATGCCGCAAGCAAGGAGTGAACCGTTCGGTCCATCGCGGATAGCCGCTTGGTTACTGGCCCACCGCGTCACCATCGCCGCCGACACTTCGCCGGAAGGATGCCTATAGCGGTGCCACGACGCGATTCGCAACGCCGCTTAATCTCACTCCCGAAAGTGGTCATTCGAGAAGTCGAAGCTCTATGTCGCGAATAGGAAGGAACCCATTTTGGGAGGTATTGGATCCCGAAGATTACGACTCTTCGTTGGTGTTGCGATAGACAATAATCCAGTCAGCCTGGGGCTCGGCGACCCCGAAACCGTGTCGGTGACCAAAAGCGACGTCATCCGCATCTGAGGGCAGAAACGCAAATGCCCCGAAATCCGGCGCTGAAAGGATGAACTCAGCATCCCAAGCCAGCGCGATAACGCGTTCTGCTATAGGCGATAAGGGCTTGGACTGCGTGTCTTGAGGGACTGCTCGTTGGGGTGGTAGCGGTTTTGATTTCACGGTCAGATAAATATCTGGGGGTAGTTTTTCAAACTCTCCATCCCCTTCGTCAAGGCTTAAAAAACTCCTCGCCACAGCAAAAATTCTGTGTATTCA
>JAYUWZ010000643.1:0-3486 GCA_043753265.1 Verrucomicrobiaceae bacterium | reverse complement strand
ACACCGCTTACCGCTTACTTTGAAATGACGAATACCCAGGAAATCACCGCCCGCGTGCAGGAGCACAACTCTTGGGTGGGCTCGCTACAGAAGGAGGTCGCACGCGTGGTCGTGGGCCAGAAATACCTGGTGGATGGCCTGCTCATCGGCCTGCTCACCAATGGCCACGTGCTGCTGGAGGGTGTGCCGGGACTGGCCAAGACGCTGACCGTGAAGACGCTGAGTGCGGCGATTCACACGGGGTTCAGCCGCATCCAGTTCACGCCCGACCTGCTGCCTGCCGACCTCATTGGCACGCTGATCTACAATCCCAAGGAGGGCGTGTTCACCACCAAGAGGGGCCCGATTTTCTCGAACCTGATCCTCGCGGACGAAATCAACCGCGCCCCTGCGAAGGTGCAGAGCGCGCTGCTGGAGGCCATGCAGGAGCGACAGGTGACGCTGGGCGACCAGACCTACAAGCTGCCCGATCCCTTCCTGGTGCTCGCCACTCAAAACCCGCTGGAGCAGGAGGGCACCTATTCGCTGCCCGAGGCGCAGCTCGACCGCTTTATGCTGAAGCTCAAGGTGGGCTACCCCAGCAAGGCCGAGGAGCGGCAGATTCTGGATTTGATGGGCACGAGTTCGCCGAAGCTCGACATCAATCCCGTGGTGGACCCGGCGGACATCCTGCGCGCGCGTGAACTGGTGAACAGCATCTTTGTGGATGACCGGGTGAAGGACTACATCGTGGATGTGGTCTTCGCCACGCGAGAGCCCGCCACCTACAAGCTGCAAATGAGCGGGCTCATCCGCTATGGTGCGAGCCCCCGCGCGACAATCGCCCTCACGCTCGCGGCCAAGGCACGCGCCTACCTCGCAGGACGTGGCTACGTGACGCCGCAGGACGTAAAGAGCATCGGCATGGATGTGCTGCGCCACCGCGTGGCCGTGACCTACGAGGCCGAGGCTGAGAATCTCACGAGCGAGAAGCTTATTGAGAAGGTTTTTGCGAATCTACCGGTGCCCTAGCCATGATGGAAAAGGGTTTACCCGCAAGTGGAGAAACGGCTGGGAACACGATATCCCGGATGAACGTTCGAAGTAGATATGAAACCGGACTCGCAAAGCGAAGGCGGTGTCGCCGTTACACTCTGCCACCGCAGTCCAAGGCGCGCCCCGCGTTTTCCACACGCTGCGAAATTATCGCCTGCTGACCCATGGAAGACGCCAGCCACATCCTGAAAAAAATCCGCGCCATCGAGCTCAAGACTCGTGGGGTGATCGATACCGCCTTCTCGGGCGCGTATCGCTCGGTGTTCAAGGGGCGAGGGATGAATTTTGAGGAGGTGCGGGAGTATCAACCGGGAGATGAAGTGCGGGCGATTGACTGGAACGTGACGGCTCGCATGGGCGATGCGTTTGTGAAGAAATTTACCGAGGAGCGCGAACTTACTGTGATGCTTATTGTGGACGTGAGCGCATCCGGCGAATTTGGCAGTGTGGAGCTGAGTAAACGCGAACTGGCTGCGGAGGTGGCGTGTCTCTTTGCATTCAGCGCCATCCGCAATTCCGACATGGTGGGGTGCATCCTGTTCTCGGATCACGTGGAACTCTACATACCGCCGGCCAAGGGACGTGGGCACGCGCTGCGCATCATCCGTGAGATCCTGTTCTTTGAGCCGAAGGGCCGTGGCACCGACATCGCTGCGGCGCTGGAAACGGCCAACCGTGTGCTGCATCGCAAGGCCGTCGTGTTTTTGATCAGCGACTTCCAGACGGATGGGTATTCCAAGCCGCTGAGCATCACAGCCCGGCGTCACGACATGGTGGCGATTCCCATCGTCGATCCGCGCGAACTGGAATTGCCGGACATTGGCCGCGTGGTGCTGGAGGATGCCGAGACCGGCGAGCGTCTGGTGGTGAATACGAGCGACCGGAACACGCGACGGCATTTTGCGGATACGATGTCCTATCCGCTCCAGGAGCTCCCCAAGGAGTTTCGCAGGTATGGCATCGATACGATTCCGCTTTTCACGAATCAGGATTACATTCCCGCGCTCCGGCGCTTTTTCCGCCAGCGGGAGCGGCGCATTGCACTGGGATGATGATTTTCACACTGCTTGCCGCCATCGCGCCCAATCCCCAGGAAGCGCCGGACCCGCTTGCGGGGCTGAAGGAAAACCTGCCACCCGCGGAAGTGCCGTTGCAGGCGTGGGTGTGGTGGGTCATCGGCGTGGGAGCCGCCTTGCTGCTCGCTCTGCTGATTTACATTGCCTACCGGATTGGCCGCAAGAAGCTGATGAAGGAGCCTCCATCGCCGCGCCATGTCGCGTGGACGGCGCTTGCAGCCTTGCGCAACAACGGAGCGGGCATGGATGCCTACGGCTTTGGCGTCGCGGTGTCGGATATCCTGCGCACCTTTATCGCCAGCTACTTCACCCTGCCCGCCACCCAGCAGACCTCGCCGGAGTTCCTCGCGAGCATCGCCACCTCCTCACGGTTCACGGATGCCGACCGCCATCTCCTCGCGGCATTCCTGGAGCAGACCGACATGCGGAAATACGCGCGCATGGAGGCCGCCAACAATGAGGAGCTGCTATCCTCCGCTTACGCGTTCATCGAAAGTGTCGCCAAATGAGTTTCGACGACTGGAAAGATTTTACCTTTGCACAGCCCTGGTGGCTGCTTGGGCTCATCGCGCTCCCGCTGCTGGCCCTGCTGCAGGGTGGACGCCGGCCTGCTCCCGCGATTCGGTTTTCCGCCGTGGCTCCGCTGCGTGCCGTGGGCCGCAAGAAGCCCGCAGGCTGGCTTGGCTTTGGGCGTCCGCTGCTCTTTCTCGGGCTCGCGCTGCTCGTTGTGGCGCTCGCAAGGCCCCGGCTGGGCAAGACGCAGGAGAGCATCGAGAGCAGCGGCCTCGACATCCTCCTGGCACTCGACGTTTCGGGCTCAATGCTGGAGCGCGATTTCACGCTCGATGGCAACCCGGCGAGCCGCATCGACGCGGTGAAGATTGTCGCCCGGCGTTTTATCGAGGCGCGGCCCAATGATCGCATTGGCGCGGTGATCTTTGCGCAGATTGCGGTGGTGCTCTGCCCCGCGACCCTCGATCACCCATGGCTCTTGCAGAACCTCGATCGCATCCAGGCGGAAATGTTTGGCCGCGGACAGGGCACCTTTATCGCGGCAGCCATCGCCAGCGCCTCGAACCGGCTGGTGGAAAACAAAAACGCGAAGAGCAAAATCGTGATCCTTCTCACCGACGGTGCGCAAAACGTGGGCGAAGAGGACCCCATCGAGGCTGCGCGTGCCGCCGGAAAGCTGGGCGTGAAACTTTACACCATCGGCGCGGGGGCGGAAACCGAACCGGATGAGCGCAGGCGGGCCGCATTCAATCCCGCCGACATTGAGTCGATGAAGAAAATGGCCGCAGCAGCCGGGGGCATGTTTTTCCGTGCGACCGATACGGATTCGCTTGAAAAGATCTTCAAGCAGATCGACCAGATG
>JAYUWZ010000642.1:0-3487 GCA_043753265.1 Verrucomicrobiaceae bacterium | reverse complement strand
CATTACACCGTGCCATCACCATGTCTTAGGGCCGCTTTTGGCCCGGAAACCCTGATGAATACTTGCTCTGGAGCGGGTGGAGGGAATCGAACCCTCGTATGCAGTATGGGAAACTGCCGTTCTACCATTGAACTACACCCGCTTTAAAGCGGAGAAGGTGGCGTTGCCGCCGTGCCCAACTACCAGGAGACGATATCGTCCGGCGGTTCGTTGGACTTGTCCTTCTTATACCGGTTCTCGTAGCCCTTGCCGCCGATTTTCTCATTCTTCCCGAGGGAGAATGCGAGGGCGGAGTAGCGAATGAAATTTTCCGGACCGCTCAAATCGGTGAAAATCGAGCTCATGTCAATAATCTCGTCACCATCAGACTCAAGAATGATGGTGTATTGCTTGCCCCATGGGTCCATCAACTGGCCGCGCTTGTCTTCTTGAAAGTCTGAGCCGTCGCAGAACCCATCGCGGGGATTCCTGGGGTCGGTGGCCTTTTTGCCTTCGTAGTATTTCACCTGGCGGGTGTTCATCACGTGATTGGCATTTGGGCCACGGGAAATGGCGCGCAGAATGTCGAAAAGCTCGTCGTTATCCACCTTGCCCTTGCCCTCTGCGGCGTCGCCGTAGGCGTAAAATCCGTTTTCAGCGGTGCCGCTCAATGCTGCGGTGACTGGCGGGAATTTGCCGTAGTCCTGCTTGTAGTTGTTGCAGGAGTTCACGATGGATTTCACAATTGTGGAGGCCTCCTGTCGCCGGGCGTTGTCGCGGGCGGAGGAAAGATGAGGGAACAGGAGTGCCATCAGGATGGAGATGATCGCAATGACGGTGATCAACTCAATAAGCGTGAAGGCGTAGGAGTGGCGTGCTGGGTGAAGTTTCATGGCGGTGAGCTTGTGTAATCCCAAATTACCGGCGGTTCCACTTGAAACAACTGAAAATGTCGTTCGATTTGAATGCAAAATTGGTCTTGCGCATCTGAGCGGGACAGCTAGGTTCCGCGCCTCTTTTCCAAAATTTATGTCGCAACACCGCAGTCTCAAAGGTTCCAGCACCATCGCAGCAAAGCGCAACGTCCTCAAACGCTTCGAGCGAGTGGAAGTTCTCAAGCGCCGTGGCCAGTGGAAGGCCGGTGACCGCGTACTCGGCCTTCGCAAGACGAAGCCCGACGCGTAGTCCCAGGTTCCCCTCATCCCAGTTTGATTTTTCAGGAATCGCCGGCGCGGCTTGCGCGCCGGCGATTTCTTTTTGCCTTCGCGTCCAGTCCACGGATGAAGGATTTGCTTGCTTGCATGGCCAGCGTGAAGTCGGGACTGCTTGGGAAATGAATGTGCATCTCGTGCAACTCGACAGCGTTTGGGAGGATCCTTCCCGCAACTTCGCCCGTGTGGAGCAGTTGCTGGAGGCCACGCCACCGGAGCCGGGTGCACTGGTGGTGCTGCCCGAAATGTTCGCGACGGGTTTCAGTCTCGACCTTTCCAAGACTTGCGCTGGGGCTGCCCTGCAGGCGGAGGACTTCATTTGCCAGCTTGCAAAGCGCCACGGGGTGGCGGTGCTGGCAGGAGTAGTCAGCCCGGGGAAGGAAGGCTGCGGACGCAATGAAGCGGTGGTGTACTCTCCGGAGGGGGCGCTGCTGGCACGCTATTTAAAGCAGCGGCCCTTCAGCGGGGCGGGGGAGGACTCGGTGCATGAAATGGGTTCCGAACCGGTGGTGTTTGAATGGGACGGGGTGCGGGTGGCCCCACTGGTATGCTACGATTTGCGGTTCCCGGAATTATTCCGCACCGCCGTGCGCGCCGGGGCGGAGATGTTTGTAGTCATCGCCGCATGGCCTGTGGCGCGGATCGAGCACTGGATCACACTTCTCACGGCGCGGGCAATTGAAAACCAGGCGCTCGTGGTGGGAGTGAACCGCACGGGGGCCGAGCCCCGTTTCCAGTATTGCGGGCGCAGCATCGTGGTGGACCCGCAGGGCCGGGTGCTGGCGGATGCCGGCGGGGAGCAGTGCGTCCTGCCGGTCACATTTCCCTCCGCCATGGCCCGCGAGTGGCGGGCGGAGTTTCCGGCGGTTCGCGATTTTCTCCGCTGGTGAGCTTCTCATCCAGAGATAGTGCGTGGGTTCGTTTCGCAGGCAGCCCGCCATCGTGAGTAGGTGTAAAAGATCTGCGACTGTTGAGCGCAGCGGGGTCATCACATGAAAAGGTCGGCGAATTCCCAACCATCGTTCCAGCGAGGCAACCGGAGGCACATGAAAGGGCGATACTTGAGGGAATTGAAATCTGAACAGATGACCGGACGCACTACATTCGACCACTACCAGATATCTCGGAGGCAGGACGGTTCCTTATGGGAATTGGGCCGCGGAGCTGCCGGCATCACCTACAAGGCTGAGGATGTAAACCTGCTCTGTGCAGTGGCCTTGAAGGTGGTGGATCGTGCCTCACTACAGACGGATGGAGATCGTGAGCAGTTCATCCATGAGGCACGGGCAGCCGCACTGCTGCGGCATCCCAACATCGCATCAGTTTTTCACCTGGGACGGGACGAGGACCATTTTTTCGCGGCGATGGAGTTTATCAATGGAGAGACAGCGGAAGCAGTCGTGAGCAGAACCGGAAAGATGCCTGTAGGAGCAGCGCTGAGGGTTGCAATTCAAGTCGCCCGTGCGTTGGTGGAGGCCGAAAAAAGAGCTCTGATTCATCGCGACGTGAAGCCTTCAAACCTTATGCTCACGAGAGGGGTCGAGAATCGTCGCATCGTAAAGGTAGTCGACTTTGGCATCGTTCACTCGTCCTCCGACAAGCCTCGTCGAAAAGGATTCGCCGGGACGCCTCGCTATTGCAGTCCTGAGCAGATTGAGGAAAAAGACCTCGATACCCGTTCGGATATTTACTCTCTGGGATGCACTCTTTGGTTTTTGCTGACGGGCAAACCTCCGTTTGAGGGGGCTCTCGCTTCCATTTTTGCCCAGCATCTCAGCAGTCCGCCACCTTGGGAAGAACTCACCGATGTGCCGGACGCGGTGAGGAATGTCCTCGATCGCATGCTGCGTAAGAATCCCGCCGAGCGTCATCCAAATGCGACCGAGCTTGGTCAGGATCTCGAGCAATGCCTCCAAGTCGTCGAGGGCTCTACGCGGATGAGGGAAATACTTCTACAAAAATGGAAAAAGCTGCGAATCGACCCGGCATTACGCCGGGGTGCTGCGATCGCTGCGGGAGTCATGCTGTTTGGCGGTGCTGCAGCCACGATGTATTTGGCTTCTGGGACAGCCGATGTTGCCAGCGAAGAGAAACGGCAAAAGATCTCAGTCTCCCCCAATTTGAACTCAGGGGTACCCGTGGATCTGGTCTCGGTGGAACAGGCTCCGGACGGTGAATTGTCCTCATTCTCGATCCTTGCTCGTGATTCGCTGAGAGCGACAAACGGTGAGAGTTCGCGGAATTCGTTGTCCTTGTCGCTGTCTGCTTTTGGGGATGAATCACGTTCGATTCTGGAT
>JAYUWZ010000641.1:0-7450 GCA_043753265.1 Verrucomicrobiaceae bacterium | reverse complement strand
GATATCGCAGGTCTCGCCCTTTGGATTTAGCTGGCGGTGCGACGTGCTGGGTAACGTGCTCGCGTTTCTCACCAACGTGCTGGATGTGGATCGCGCGCGAACGGCTTTCCGCTTTATGTGGGGCTCGGGGGTGAATGAGCCGGGACCGGTGGCGAATCTATATCCTCCGGTGAATTGCGGCGACCCGGAGTGGCGCGCGTATTACACGGTGAACCTGCTGAATCTCCCGCACCATTACCACAATGGGGGACTGTGGCCATTCATCGGCGGGATGTGGGTGCGCTTCATTCACCGACTCGGGTATGATGAACTTGCCGCACGTGAATTGCTGCGGCTCGCCAAAATGAACCACCTCGGATACGAGGGAGAGTGGGAATTCAACGAATGGATGCACGGCAAAACTGGCCGGCCCATGGGCAAACGTTATCAGGCATGGTCCGCTGCCTCATACCTGCGGGCCTGCGGGGAGTTGAATCTGGCGGGGAAACGCGTGTGAGGATTTACGACTGGTTCGTTCGCTTGCCACGCTGAAGCAATTCCTCGCGGGTGATCCCGGGGTTTTCGCTTATGGCTTGGAGACACGTGGCGCAGAGGCAGCGAGCCTCGGGCATGTCGCCAAGGATGCGGCGCAGGGCGGCGGCGGAGACCACTGGGCCTTCGCACCAGCATGCGCCCTTGTAGGCATCACCGGTTTCCATGCGGCACGCATTGGGGCTGCCGCACATGGGGCAGCGGCCGGGCGGGAGATGTGTGAAAGTGGCGGAGTCGTCCGGCATCAGCGGGCTCTTGTTTTCGGCAAATCGTTTTCAGCAGGGATCTCGCCCCGGAGCATGCGCCCGATTTGGCCAGTGAGCCACAGGTAGTGATCGCTGGGCAGTGTGGGATCGGCGAGGAAGCGGCTTTCGCCAACGGGTGGATTATTCGTAGTTTTGAAAATCGCGGTGGCCTCGTCCATTTCGTCGAACATTGCGACATAGAGCATGCCTGCGCCAGCGCGCTTTGCCGCAAGCGCCTGACTCCACAGAAACTTGCCGCCGAGGCGCGGGATGGCGTCGTGCTTCGCCTCGCGGCCGCGCGATTTCTCGAGGTTGTGCCAGCTGAAGCCGGGGAAGATGACCGGCAGGTAGTCCACCTTGTGCTCGCTGCACCAGGCGAGGTCCGCCTTGAGCACGGGTTCGGTGCGGTTGGCGGCATCCTGCGGCGTGCCGAGGCGGCCCACCGCCCACGGGCTCACAATGTCGGCCTTGGCGATGATTTCGTGGAGCTTCGGATCGGCGATGCAGTCGCGATTCAACGTGCGCCACCAATAGGGGACGCCGACCATCACCGAACAGCCTCCAAATTCCTTGTCGTCGTGGAAGAACGCGAGCATCGCCGCCCACTCGTCGAGGCTCAGAGGGTTTTCCTTGAAGCCCATGCCCCACAGCGCGACGAGCGGTTTGCCCCGATGCTTGAAGTACGCGGAGTCGGAGCCATCACGCGCGATGCGCTTTTCGGTGACGAGGCGTTTCCAGTCGTCCATGACCACGGTGGATTGCCCGGCCTTGAGGCCAGTGAGGTCATACATCAAAATCCAGCCGCGCCCGTGTTCCTGCGCAGCTTTGCGGCAATGGGAAAGCACGTCGTCCATCGGCGCGCGAAAGCGTGGATCGCGCGTCTGTGTGGCGAACCGCTGGAGAAAGGCACCATCGATACCGTGCTCGCGCATCCAGGAAAAATGGCGGCGCACCGTGGCCTCGCGCACGGAGCTGAAAACCTCTGCAACCGAGCCATCGGCATTCCGGAAATTGGTGGCGAAGCGCTCGTCCGGACCAAGCTCTGACATGTCGGGCCACATCTCGATGTGGGAATTGCCGGGCTGGAATTTTCCGCCTGCGGCGTAGTGGTGCCAACCGTTTTTGGCACCGTCACCCTCGGTGCGAAACCAGCCCTGGTAGCCGCAGACCACCTTGCCTTGCAGCGTGCTGGTGTCCACGTTCGTGGCATCGGCTGCGAAAGAGGTGCCGCAGGAGACAACGGCTGCGAAAGCGAAAGCGACGAGGCGGATGAGCATTGGCGCAGGCTGCAAAGTTCAAGGGGGGGAGGACAAGTATGGAAGGAGGAAGGCGCGCAGGAATCCACGCTTCTTCTCATCTCCACCTCTCACTTCTCACGAGCGGCAAGTTACCCCGTCACATGCACCGCCGTCAACTCAGCCCCGGCGTTGCCGCCCTTGGTTTCGAGGGCGTTGCGGATGATGGCGGTGAGTTTGCCCGTGAGGTAGGGCTTTGGCAGGTAGTTCACGCCGTCGCGCAGATTCACGTTGCTGGCAAAGAGTTCGCCGCTGTAGCCGCTGGTGTAGATGACCTTTAGCGTAGGCTTGGTGCTGAGGCAGTGCCTGGCCACATCCAGGCCATTGGCGTTGCCGGGCATCACCATGTCGGTGAGGAGCAGATCCACTTCGTCGCACACCCGGGGCCACATTGCGATGGCCGTATCGCCGTTTTCGGCGGAGATCACCCGGTATTGGTAGCTCTCCAGGATTTCGACGACGAGCGTGCGCACGGCGTCGTCGTCTTCCACGACAAAGACGGTGTGGTCGCCATTATCGGCGGAGGGCGCAATCGCCGTGGAAACACCGGACTCCGCGCTGCGATCGGTGATCGGCAGGAATACGTGGAAGGTTGTCCCCTGCCCCAGAACAGTGGTCACCTCGACCCATCCATCGTGTTGCTTCACGATGCCGTAGACCGTGGCCAGGCCCATGCCGGTGCCTTTATTGATGCCCTTGGTGGTGAAGAAGGGCTCGAAGATGCGGCTCCGGGTGGCCTCATCCATGCCAGTGCCGGTGTCGATGACACTCAGCCGAACGAAGCGTCCCGGGCGCGCGTCGCCACGGCCAAAAACGGCCTCCTCTGTGAGCTGGACTGCATCCGTAAAGATGGTGATCGCTCCGCCCTCGGGCATCGCATCCCGCGCGTTGAGCGTGAGGTTCATCAGCACCTGCTCGAGGCTTGTCGTGTCGGCTAGGATGTGCGGAAGGCCGGGCGCCAGCGTGGTATTGAGCAGGGTCTTCTCGCCCAGCAGGCGGCGCAGCATTTTCCCGAGGCTGTGAATCGTCTCGTTGATGTCTATCACCTTGGGCCGGATCATGCCGCGGCGGGAGAAGGTGAGCAGCTTGCGGGTAAGATCTGCGGCACGCTCGGCGGCTCCATTGATCTGGTGCAGCGAGGCATCCAGTTCCGGCACGTCGGTGTGACGATCGAGATGCAGGCTCGCGTGGCCCTGAATGATGGTGAGCAGGTTGTTGAAATCGTGGGCTACGCCGGCAGCAAGCTGGCCGATGGCCTCCATCTTTTGCGCCTGGCGCAACTGGGCCTCGAGTTGGTGGCGGTCGGTCACGTCCTGCACCATGAGCAGCACGTGGGGCTCGCCGCCGATGGATAGCGGCTCCATGGAGATAAGCGCATTGCGCAGTTCGCCCTTGCGGGTGCTGACCTGGGCCTCCACCTCGCGCACGATTTTGCCCTCGCGCAGGAATTGTGTGAAGCGGCTCTCGTAATCGAGGCAAAGGTGCAGCTCGAATGGCGTGCGGCCCACAACCTCGGCGCGAGTAAAACCCGTCATGCGCAGGAACGAATCGTTTACATCGAGAAAGCGTTGCGCGCGCAGCGTCTGCACGGCCTGCGGCATGGGGCTGTCGTGAAATGCCTTTGAGAAGCGTTCCTCGGAGAGGCGCAATTCGTCGTACGCGGCCTTCAGTTCCTGCGTGCGAAGTGAAACCATCGTCTCCAGTTCATCCATGCGGAGCTGGGCCTGGCGGGTCACGAGCCATTTCTTGGTGAGCGCGTGGCTGAGTTGCAGCACCTCCACGTTATCGAACGGCTTTTTGAGCAGCACCAGATTGTCGCTCACACCGAGGTGCTCGGTCATTTTATCCCACGAGTAATCGCTGTACGCGGTGCACACGACGACCTGAAGCGTGGGGTCTGCCTTCCAAAGGTGGCCGATCGTTTCCACGCCGTCCCAGCCGGGGGGCATGCGCACATCCACAAACGCCATGGCGTAAGGTTCCCCCGCAGCCTGTGCCTCGCGCACCTTGTCCAAGGCCTCGCGACCCTGGTAGGCGGAATCGATGGTAAAGCTCGCGAGGTGGCCGGTATTCACCTGCGGGTTGTCGAATAGAATAGCCTCGGCGGCATCGAGCGACGCATTGCGGCCCTGATGCCCGAGAAGGATCTTTCGGAAGTCGTCGTGGATGGCCGGATTATCGTCCACCACCAGTATCCGGTAGTGCGTGGTAGCACTCATACCGCGACCTCCTCTTTCTTTATGAGGGGAAGTTCAAGTGCAAACGAAGCTCCCCTGCCCGGCCCGTCGCTGTGCGCGGAGAGCTTTCCACCCATCTGCTGGGCAGCCAGGGCGGCGCTGTGCAGGCCGAAGCCATGCCCGTCCTTTAGTGTGGTGAATCCGTGGGAGAAGATCTTGGTCAAATTGTTTTCGGAGATACCGATACCGTTATCGGTAATCGTAATCACTGCAAAACCGGCTGCATTTTTTCGAATGCGCAAGGTGAGCAATTTGGTGGGCGGGCTGGCATCATCCATTGCGTGTTTTGAGTTACGAATCAGGTTCACGAGAATCTGTAAAGTTTTGTGCCTTTCCACTGTCACCACAGGGCAGCCGTGCTCGTAGTCGCGGATGACCTCCACGTGGTGTCGGTGCAGGCTGCTGATGGTCATCTTTAGTGCGTCCTCCACCAGCGACTCAGGCGGGAGCTGTTCCACCACGCCGGCGACCCGCGCGTAGTTTTGCTGCATGGAAACGATTTCCTTGATGTGCTCGATATTCTTCGTGAGCAGATCGAGTTCGCTCAGGGCTTCCTGCCGCTCGGAGACCAGATGCTTGGAAAGGTCGGCAAGGTAGCCGGGGATGAGCTGGCCCTTGGGGTCACTGGTGAGGAAATCGCCAATGTGGCCGTTTTGCTCGCGCAGAAGGTTTGCCGTGCGCACGAGATTGTTCAGGCGGTGGACGTTGAGCTTTTCCGCCACGATGGTCGCGGAGACATTCACGCTGTTCAGCACGTTGCCCACATTGTGCAGCACACCGGTCGCGACCTCGGCCATGCCCGCCTGCCGTGACGCGTCGAGGAGTTGAACATGCAATTGCTGCAATTCCTTTTCCGCACGCTCGCGCTCAGCGATCTCGTGGCGCAAATCGGCGTCGCGCCCCTGGATTCGGCTGAGCATCTGGTTAAAGGAATCAGTGAACGCACCCACTTCGTCCTCGGCATTTTTCTCCGCACGCAGGCTGTAGTCATTGCTGCCTGCGATTTTGCCCACCGTGCTGGCGAGGTGCTCCAGGGGCTCGGTGATCACGCGGGCGAGCTTCGTCGAGATGAGCAGACCGATGAGCACCGATGCTGCGGCGACGCCGCAGAAAATTGCGAGGTACAGGCTGATGAGCCGGTTGGCCGGGGTGGCGTAGTCGGAGACGATGAAGAGCATTCCGACCCTGTCTTTTTCCTTACCGAGGATGGGCGCAGCAAAAATCACATCCCCGCCCACCTGCTTCTCCTCCTCCTCCTGGGAGACTTTTAGTTCGCTGTAGTCGAAGGGGCGTTTGTCCTGCTCGTAGCGCGCGAGCTCGGAGTTGTCCTCCTGGCGCTGAATCAAGGCCACCCGCACGTACGCCTTCTCACCCAGCGCCGCCAGCATGGCCTCCGCACGCGGACCGTCGTTAAATTCCGTCGCGGCACTGGTTGCCTTGGCAATCATGCCGGTGAGCGATTTGAACTCGCGATAGTGATCCTTCCGGAAAAAGTAAAACTGCACGGCAAACAAGCTCGCGCAGGCAATGAGCAGCGCCACGGTGCAAGTCGTCAGGATGACGAATCGGAGCTTGGTTCGAAGTGGTGCGTGGCGGAGGTTCATTTTCCCTTCACTTTGAGTGCACGTTCCTTGAGTACGGAATCCGCCGTGAGGTCGGCGTCATCCAGATTCCCCAAATTGAGGTGAAATCCAGCGGCGGAGCACATGATGGCTCCCCCTGCATCTTCGAAATTATCGCTGTCGCCGATGGTGAGGACGCTTGCGCGATTCGCCGCTTTGATGATTGGCCCCAGTCGACCGGCCTCGGAGCGGCTTACGAAGAGGACATGACACCCCGCGATTTCCTGGGTTGATGTAATCGTTTTCACCTCGACGGTACGATCCTTCACCCTTTTCCCGCCGATTTGCTCCTGAATCTTGTCGCTAATCGTGTCCTGGCCAATCACGCCGATGACGAAAGGCGTGTTGGAGCGGAACTTCTGGGCAGGCCAGGAAACCGTTTTGGCACACATAAAAATAAGTGACGCCTTGCCAGAATCGCTGCTCTGGGCAGGCGCGCTGGCAAGCTGCAAACAAAATGCGAAAAGCGACATCAGCATGAGCCGATGCCATGTTCCTTGGGCTGATGGACGCATGGCTCGGCTTATCGTGACGGAGGGGACTCTATGGGTAAATTCCTGTGCTTCTGGGGCTTAGCCATGGCACGGGGACTGGTTGGTGGGTTGGGAATTCATGTTTCACAATTGGACCAAGCATCGGATGTGCCTCAGCCCTATCGATTTTGCAGCAATCGAAGGTTTGGTAAACAGCTTCCACGCAAAATACACAAGCCATGAACGAGGGGGATTCGCCGATCTGTGTCGATTTTCGCGCTAAGTCCGCCGTTTCGCCCTCCGTGCTCACCGTCCGTCACATTGCGGGGATCCATGACCTGACGCCGAAATCGGAAACGTTATCAGCGGGAGGCGTTCGGCTTTCATCCGCGTTCCCTCCCATACCAAAAGGCCCTCTCTTATCGCCAGTAAATGTCCCGGAAGGTGTATAGAATTTCAAAGACTCCCCCCTTTGCAGGATTATGGTATGGCGAAAGCTTGCAACGAAAGCACTCCCGTTGCGTTTAATGCGCAACTCACCGTCATGAAGAAATTTTACATACTCCTGATTCTGGCCACGCTCGGCGGCGGGGGTTGGTATGCGCACTCACAACACTGGTTTGCCAAGGCCAAGGACCAGAAACCGGGGGAGATCGTCTCCCAAACAGCCGTCGCGGAAGTGCGTGACATCGAATACAATGTGCAGGTAAGCGGCGACGTGCAGCCGATGACGCAGCTCGACGTAAAGGGCGAGGTGGGAGGGCGAATCAAGAAGCTGAACGTGGTTCCCGGCATCACCGTGAAGGCAGGTGATATTCTGGTGGAAATCGACGACCGCGACATTTTGAGCGAGCGGGAGTCAGCGCTCACCGAGATCGAGGGGGCCAATCTCTCAGTCGACAAGATGCAGAAAAATTACGGGCGGGCGGAGGATCTGTATAAGCAGAAGCTCATCAGCCGCGAGATGTACGACAACCTCGGCTCCGAGCTCGCGCTGGCCAAAAACAGCCTCTCCAAGGCCGAGCGCAAAAAGCAACTTGTGGAGGA
>JAYUWZ010000640.1:0-3498 GCA_043753265.1 Verrucomicrobiaceae bacterium | reverse complement strand
AAAATCTTTTGAGGATACCCGCTGATGCCGATGTAGCGCACCTTGCCCTCCTTCTGTGCCTTGCGCAGCGCGGGGATGGTCTCATCCACGATTTGCTGCATGGGCACGAATTCGATGTCGTGGCAGAGCACGATGTCGAGGTGCCCGCAGCCGAGCCGGTGGATCGACACGTCTATGCTCTCGGCCACGCGCTTCGCGGAAAAATCAAAGTGCGGCAGGTCGTAGCGGCCCAGCTTCGTGCACATTTGGTAGGACTCGCGCGGCACTCCCTTCAGCGCCACGCCGAGCAGCACCTCGCTCATCCCGCGTCCGTAAAATGGCGACGTGTCGATAAAGTTCAGCCCGCAATCCAGCGCCACGCGCACGCTTTTCAGCACCTCATCCAGCGTCACATTGCGAAACTCCGCGCCGAGGGACGACGCTCCAAAGCTAAGGATGGGAAGTGACAGGTCGGTTTTTCCAAGACGGCGCGTGGGCAGGCTCATTGGGGCGAGCTTTCAACATCCCGGGGCAAACATTCAACCAAGAATCGCCTCCGGCACGTTCTGCCTTCATAATGTTGAGGGTTGAATGTTGGGCTGCGGAAGCTTTCAACCATGCTGTGAACTCCGGCTTTCTCGACAAACTCCTCGAACGCATCGGCCGCGTGCGCCCGGAGGAGATGCGCGACTACGTGCTGCGCCTCGCGGATGAAAAAGGTTTCTTCGAGACGATTTTCCACGCGCTCCACGAGGGCGTCATCGTCACCGACCCCGTCGGAATGATCACCTACCTCAACCGCGCCGCCTGCGAATTTTTCGGCATGGAGCGCGAGACCGCCATGGGCCGCCCGCTGGCGGAGCGCCTGCGCGGCCTCGATTGGAATGCCGTTGCCGAGGCGGAGAAAACCGTGTCCCGCGACATGGAGGTCTTCTACCCGCAGAATCGCTTTCTCAATTTCTACGTCACCCCGCTCCGCGTGGAAAAGCCCGGGCGCAAGGATTCCGAGCGCGAACTGCTCGGCTACGCGGTGATCCTCCGCGACATCACCGAGAGCCGCAAGAGCACCGAGGAGACCATCCAGAGCGAGCGACTCGGTGCGCTCACCATGCTCGCGGCGGGCGTGGCGCATGAAATCGGCAATCCGCTAAACTCACTCCACATCCACCTCCAGCTCATGGAGCGGCGCATGCGCAAGGTGCCCGAGAGCCAGCGCAAGGAACTCCTGAAAAGTGTCGCCGTGGCCAAGGAGGAGATCGGCCGGCTCGATACGATCATCCGCCAGTTTCTCGGTGCCATCCGCCCCGCACGGCTGGAGCGCACCCTCGAAAATATCAACCACCTCGTGAGCGAAAGCGTGCGCTTCATGGAGGCGGAAATCGCCGACCGCGGCATCATCGTGGAGACAGAGCTGCGCTCCGACCTGCCGCTGCTGGAACTGGATCGCACACAGCTCAAGCAGGCGTTTTTCAACGTGATCAAAAACGCGTTTCAGGCCATGCGCTCCGGCGGCATCCTGCGTATCCGCACGGATATGGATGATCGCTTCGCGAGCATCACCTTTGCCGATTCCGGAGGCGGCATCCCCGAGTCGGAAATGAGCAAGATTTTCGAGCCCTACTTCACAACCAAGGCCAGCGGCAGCGGCCTCGGGTTGCTCATCGTCCGCCGCATCCTGCGAGAGCACGGCGGCGAGATTGAACTGCTGAATGACGCGGGCCGCGGGCTTTCGATCACCATGAAATTGCCGATGGGCGATCAGCGCGTTCGGATGCTTGCCGCCCCCGCGGGCGGTTCTTGATTTCCGCCCGGCAGCAGGGTTGCAATTCCGCGATTTTCCAGCGCAGCTTCGCGCTGAGAATTCTTGTTCGATTTTTCCATGAAGACACACGCACTTATCGTCACCGGTCTGGCTGCGATGGCGATCCACGCCCAGGCAGGGCAGCCTCTTTCCGAGCCCTACAAAAGCACGAAGAACCCTATTCCAGAGGGATGTTTTGGCGAGACCGAGCTGCAGCTCGACACCTACGCCCTCCACGCCAACCACAATGGCGACACCGGCTGGGGTGGCGGCCTTGCGGTGAATTACTTCTTCCACCGTTTCCTTGGCGCGGGCGTGGATGTGAATGTGGCCGGCAACGACGAAACCGCCTGGAATTATAGCGCTCACTTCCTCGTGCGCTACCCCACCGAGCTCGGCCCGCTCTGCCTGTCTCCCTATCTAAAGTTCTCCGCCGGCATCACCGACCACGAAACCACCGCCGGATTCATCGGCGCTGGAGCAGGCTTCGAGGTGCGCTTCACCCACGAGTGGGGTGTCTTCGGCGAAGGCACCTACAACTGGGCCGCCGCAGACGAAGACTTCGCCCAGGCCCGGGCCGGGATACGCTGGGTGTTTTAGAGGGCCAAAGGCCCGATACAAAATAACCAAGGGCGCTGTAGGCGCGTTCCACAAAGTGAATTGCAGTCTTCAGCTAATCAGCAACAACCGCGGCGGCTGGCCTGGGATGGGATCCGGAGCTCGGTGGATGCAAGGAGGCACGGGGCTGCCGGGGTAGTCGAGGGCGATGCGCCAGAGATTGCCGTGGCCAAAAGTGAACGGCTGCGCGTGGGGCAGGGGGGCGTAATGCAGGTCGTAGAAGTGTTCGGCGAGGTAGTCGAGAAAGGCTTCGTCGTCCTCTCCTCCGAAGTCCTTGAGCAGCATCGCGCGGGTTTCGGAAATGTCGACGCGACGGATGGCTTCATCGTTGCGCAGGCCTTCGCTGGAGAGCCCGTGGTAGGTGCAGAGCCACGTGTCGGCTTCGTCGGTGGCACTGTCGACGTGGAAGGAGCACACATCGGTGCGCACGAGCCCCGGATTTGCCTTGGGTAGGTAGCCGTTCACGCAGTCGAGCACGGGTGCGAGGCCGTGCTCCCGGAGCAGTCGCTGGTCTTCCAGCAGGATGTCGATGGCGGCCCTGCCCGCCGCGCTCACTGGGAGCCCCAGCAGTCGTTCGTCCTCAATGGTGGTAATGCCCGGGCCCGCTGCCAGGTGTGCCACCACTTCGCGAAAATCGCCTGCAAGGGTGCGCGGCCAGCACAGGGCATTGAGCCCGTTCTCGAATGGGGTTGAGACGAGTTCATCGAAACTGCCTACCCGCTTGATGCGGGTGTAGCCGGGCGGCAGGGTGAGTGGTGTCATGCGTGATGAAAAAAAGGGTAGCGTGCAGAGCTTGGAAACGTCGAGCAAACCCCAGGCACAGGCGCCCTTTCACTGCGCTCGCAGAGAAGCCAGATTGCGAATGGCTGCGATCAATTCCACGGCCTCCACCGGCTTTGGAACGAGCATCTGAAAACCCGCTTGCAGCGCATGCGCGCGGTCTTCAGCACGCGCAAGCGCTGTAAGCGCCACAGCCGCAATCCGCCGTCCTTGGGGCAGCAGACGCACTTGCTTGATCAACTCATAGCCGTCGTGTTCAGGCATTCCCACATCGCTCACGAGAACGTGCGGAGAATACTGCTCCAGCTCCTTCAGCGCCG
>JAYUWZ010000639.1:0-3500 GCA_043753265.1 Verrucomicrobiaceae bacterium | reverse complement strand
TTGCGGAGTTGAGCGGCTCACCATCGGGATTGCTGGTGAGGGATGGGATGGCCGGCTTGAGCAGCCAGCATGGGAGTCCGTTCAGTTCTTTAGGCAGGCCGGCGGGGTAGTCGGTATCGCCTGGCATGCGCGGGGCGTTGTCGAGGCCGGCGAGATCGCGATAGGCCCACTCCATGACCGCGCCGAAGGCGTAATGGCTAAAGCTGTTCATGGCCGCGTTGTTTTTGCCTGAGGCTCCATTGAAGCCATGCTCCTTCGTATAGCTGTCCCAGCGCTCCCACACCGTCGTGGCCCCCTGCTCCACCTCGTAGCCCCAGCTCGGAAACTTGCGGCTTTGGAAAAGACGGCAGGCGAGATCGTGGTAGCCATGAGTGGTGAGCACCGTGAGCAGCGGCTTGGTGCCAAGGAAACCCGTGGCCATGCGGTGTCCGTTTGCCTCAATCCGCGCCGCCAGCGCTTTGGCAATGGCAGATCGCTTTTCCAAGGGGAGAATCCCTGACCAAAGAGCAAGTACATGCGCGGTCTGGGTTTTTACGGAGAGCACCCCGTCCGCCATCCAGTGCAGTGTGAGGAATGATTCGCGCAGTTTGCCGGCACGGGCGGTGTAGGCCGCTGGATCTTTGCCCACTGCCACGGCCAGCTCAGCCATGAGCGTGCAGACGTGATAGTGATAGCAGATGTCGACGTAAGCGGTGGGGGTGTGTTCGTTGACGTTCAGCCAGTCGCCCCACGTGTTGCCGACTTTCACCCCTTTCAAATCCGGGTCGGCCCTTGCGCGCCAGTCCATGAATTTCACCATCGAATCCCAGTGTTTTTCGATGAGGCGCTTGTCGCGATACACCTTCCACATGGTATGCGGCACCATCACGCCCGCATCCGTCCACGCTGTTCCGTGTGTCGCGCCGGGTGCGCCGTGGGCGTAGGGATAGGGCGCGTAATCGGGATACGCGCCGCTCTCGCGCTGGGACTCACGGACATCGTCAATCCACTTGGTAAAAAACGCTGCGACATCCGCGTAATAGGTGGAAGTGCGGGCGTAGATTTGCGCATCGCCCAGCCAGCCGAGCCGCTCGTCGCGCTGGGGGCAATCCGTGGGCACCTCCAGGAAATTAGCGCGCTGGGTCCACGCAGCGGTCGTCGCGAATTTGGTCATCACTGGGTCGCTGCATTGGAAATAACCCACCGTCGGGGTGTCGCTCTGCAATGCGTAGGCGGTGA
The DNA here is from genome assembly GCA_043753265.1 of Verrucomicrobiaceae bacterium. GTDB lineage: Bacteria > Verrucomicrobiota > Verrucomicrobiia > Chthoniobacterales > Chthoniobacteraceae > SXWH01. The sequence goes on along the minus strand of JAYUWZ010000639.1, from coordinate 2,282 downwards.
GCCAGCCATCCTGGGGCTTTTCCTTGAGACCTGTCACCTCCACGTAGCGGAATCCGTGATAGGTGAAACGGGGCGTCCAAATCGTCTCCGGTTCGCCGGTGATGAAGGTATCCGTGGCCCGCGCGCGGCGCAGGTTTTCAGTCATAAGCCGCCCATCGGAATGCAGCATCTCTCCGTAGCGAAAGGTGAGTATGGTGCCTGGCTTTCCGGGTGACTCCAGACGGATATTGCCTGCGAGGTTTTGCCCGAAATCGTAAATCCACACGCCGGGCTTTTGCTCCTTCACGCTGACCGATCCGACCTCCTCCACCGCCTTCACCGGCTGCGCGGGATAGGCAACCATGCGCTTCGGTTTTTGAAATCCGAAGTCCATTTCTCGCGCTCCCATCTGGTCGTGGAACGTCGCCTTCGAGTGGGCGTTCTTTTCCGCAAAAATTGCAGACTCCCACTTGCAGGCATCAGGCGCTTTTTTGCCGCCCGCATGGAGCGATTCGAAAAACGCGGTTTGAAGCCGCGCATCGTAATTCTCTCCCATGAGCATGTCGGCCTCGCGCCACGGCCCGTCGGAGGTGACCTGCCACGACTCATCGGTGGCGATGGTCTCGCTGCTGCCGTCCTCGTATTGGATATTCAGTTGCAGCAGTAGTGCAGGCGTTTTGCCGTAGATATCGCGCCCGCTCTTGTTTGGGCCATATCCAATCAGCAGACCGTAGCCAAGATAGCCCGAGTACCAGCCATCGGCCACAATGGCCGCTATTGTGTATTCCAGACGATCCTCGGCGTTCCGATCGTTTCGCTCGGTGAATTCGCCGGTGACATCGTACGCGCGATAGTAGGCGCGCTCCCGGTAGTCCGACCAGCCCGGCGCAAAATACTCGGAGCCCACGGAATCCTCCCCGCCATCGATCCGGTAGGTATCGAGATACACATCCGCGATGCCGAGCGCGGAGTAGTAGAGTGTGGCTTGCTTCACAGCGCCCTTGGAACGGAAGGTCTTGCGGTAGGTTCGCGGCGGAGGGAGGTGCAGTTTATTGCGGTCCGTATGCAGAGGGCTTTCGTCCTTGAAGGCAATCCATCGCGCTTTCCAATCCTCCGGTTTCAGCAGCCCCGCATCCCACGATGCAATAGCCCCCCATTCGCAGGCCGCGTCCTTCCTGTCCCAAATCCGCACCTTCCAAAGTGCCCGCTGCCCGCTGGCCAGTGGCTTGCCGCCATACTCGATGTTGAGTGATTGGGGGCTCGTGATTTTTCCGGAATCCCACAGGCTACCCTTATCGAGGTTCAATACCTCGTAACTCGTCCCCACGATGACTTGGTAGGCGGTCTGGCGATGGCCCCTTTCCTTTCCATCATCGACCACTTTCCAGGAAAGTCGGGGCTTTGCGGCCTCGACCACCATCGGGTCATCCAGCCACTCGGTGCGCAAGTCCGTTGCGCCCGTGACAGCGAGCAGTGGCGAGGCTGCTAAGAACAACAATGCAAAGAGGGCTTTCATGCTGTGACGGCTGGCAAACACGGAATTCATGGCACGCTGCTGGCAGCGCGCCAAATGAAATGCTCCTTTGCGGGTATCCTCGTTTGCGGGCTTTCCCCCGTCCCTTTCTTCATTACCATCGCCTTTTCCATGCTTTCGCGCCGCTCCTTCCTTTCCCGCTCCAGTATCGCCGCCGCCACTGCCGCCGCCACGGTGGGCGGCATTGCCGCACCCCACATTGCCCGCTCGGCGGAGCAACTGCTGACCGCGACGGGGCAGAAGCCGAAGAAGATCATCCACATCGTGAGCGATGGCATGAGCATGGGCACGCTGACGTGCGCGAACCTTTTCTCCGAGATGACGCGCCAGCGCCCGCTCACGTGGATCAAGCTCGTGAACCAGCCGGGCACCCACAACGCGCTGATGAACACGCGCGCGCTGAATTCGATGGTGACAGACAGCTCGGCGGCCTCCAGCGCGTGGGGCAGCGGCTCCCGCGTGGTGAATGGCGCGCTGAATATTTTGCCCGACGGCAGGCTGCTCACGCCCATCTACGCACTCTTTAATCAGGCAGGCTGGGCCACGGGGCTCGTGAGCACGGCAGAGATCACCCACGCCACCCCGGCGGGGTTTGCCACAGCGGTCAAATCGCGAGGAGACTCGCAGGCCATCGCAGCGCAGTATCTCGCGCGCAAGGTGGATGTGCTGCTCGGCGGCGGACGCCCCTTTTTCTCGCCGAAGGCGCGCAAGGACAAACGCGACCTGCGCGCGGATTTTGTTGCAGCGGGCTACACGGTGGTGCTCGACC
>JAYUWZ010000638.1:0-3500 GCA_043753265.1 Verrucomicrobiaceae bacterium | reverse complement strand
CAATCCGCAAAACAAATCCAGTGGCAGTTCACTACCTCAGATGCCCGCACAAAACTCGCGAAATTCTACCCATCATTTCACGCATGACGATGCACTAGTTTTCCCATCTCGACCTTCCCGTAAACCGATATAGAAACGAGGCATGAAATTGCGCCTCCTCGCACTCGCTTGCACCTTCTTCATAACTCCTTTGTTGACTGCGCAAACGCCCGCTCCGCAACCCACGCCGCCAAGCACCGCACCGGCTGCCGGGATGCATCGCGTGGTGCTGAAGGAAATGGGTCCGAACAAAATCGAGGCCATTAAGATCATTCGCAATTCAGTCCCAGGCATTGGACTCGCGGACGCAAAACGGCTGGTAGAATCCGCACCCGCATTTGTAAAGGACACCAACGCGGAGGACGCCCTGCGTATTCAGAAAGCATTTGAATCGGCCGGTGCTAAAGTGGAGGTCACCCCAGCCCTGCCGGAAGGGACTGCGCCTCCAAAAGCCTCACATCGCGTGGTGCTGGAATCGTTTGGCGAAAGCAAAATCATGACCATCAAAGTCGTGCGCGACGCCACCGGCCTCGGCCTTGCGGATACCAAAAAGCTGGTGGAATCCGCTCCGGTGACGGTGAAGGAAACGGATGAGAAAGCAGCCGAAGTACTCGTAAAAGCACTGGAAGGCGCAGGGGCCAAGGCCAAGTCCGAGCCACTCAAGAAGGAGTAATCGGGTAGGGCTGCACGGTCGCGAACACACTTTGGGTGGCACCCTTTTCATAGGTCGTTCCGTTGCGGACGAGCCAGCGGCTCGGCCCTGCCTCTGCCGCAACAACATTTCACGCTTCCACCTTGAAAGACGGCCCAACGGTGAAACACTGCCTCCATGAACACCACGCCTCCTTCCAGTTCGTGCCCCGATTGTAATTTCCCCCGCATCCAGATTCTCCACGAGCCGCTGCCGTCGCTGGATCGACGCGGCTTTTTGAAAAAGACCGCCGCGGCCGCAGCCGCATTGTCGCTGGCACCATGGGCGCGCGCAGCCGAGAAGCCCAAAAGCGAAACGCTGGTGCAGCAACTTTACAAATCGCTCAGCGAGGAGCAGCGCAAGGCGGTCTGCTTTGGATTCACCGACCGCAAGCGCACGCTCGTGGACAACAACTGGCAGATCGTCGACCAGACCGTGGCGGGCTTTTTCAACAAGGACCAGCAGGCGCTGATCGAAGACATCTTCAAGGGCCTGCACTCGCCCGAGTATGCGGAGCGCGTGATGAAACAGGTCGCACACGATAGCGGCAAGGCGGGCTTTGGCTCCTCGGCGGTCGCACTCTTCGGCGAACCCGGCAGCGGCAAATTCGAGTTCGTGCTGACAGGCCGGCACTGCACGCGCCGCTGCGATGGCGACAGCGTGGAGGGCGTGGCATTTGGCGGGCCCATTTTCTACGGCCACGCGGCCGAGTCCTTCAACGAAACCGCCGAGCACCCAGGGAATGCATACTGGTTCCAGGCGAAGCGCGCCAACGAGGTATTCCAAATGCTCGACGGCAAGCAACGCGAGACAGCCCTGCTCGCCAAGGGCCGCGAGGAAGCCGCCAATGAAACCGTGACGTTGAGCGGAAAAGCCGAAGGCCTCGAAGGCCTGCGCGTAGGCACCATGTCAAAAGATCAGCAAGCCGGCGTGCGCAGCGTATTGCGCGACCTGCTCGCCCCCTTCCGGAAGGAGGACGCGGAGGAAGCCATGAAACTCATCGACGCCTCAGGCTTCGACGATCTGCACATGGCATTTTTCAAAGGCGGCGACATCGGCAAGGACGGAGTATGGGACGTCTGGCAGGTCGAAGGCCCCAACATGGTCTGGTACTTCCGCGGCTCCCCCCACGTCCACGTCTGGGCGAACATCCGGGCAAAGGCGTAAGCGCTCCGCAAGCACCAGCAGTCTCAGATTCGAGCCGTACGCCCTACTTCGCAGGCGCAGCCTCCCCCACCGCATTCTCAGGCAGCGAGTCGTCGGTCTTCTGCAGCCACTTCAGCATGTTCAGGCACTTCTCCTTTTGCCCGGTCTGCGCGTATAGCGCCGCAAGCCGGTAGGCGCACCTGCGCACGTAGGTCACGTGTGGGCTGTCGTCATACGCATCATCATTCTCCGGGTGCCGCTCTTTCCAAAATTCCTCAAACCGCTTCAATTTCGCGGCAATCGTCTTCGGCTCATCGCACCAGCTAAAGTGCGCATTGATCGCGGGTGGTGCCGTGTCGGCCTCTGCACAGAAGCCGGTTCCGAGCAGCAGCAAAAGGGAAAAGAAAATAGTGAAAAGTTTCATATCTGGGCAGACCGTATCACCCGCAGCGTTCGATACCAATCCGGCGAAAGTCGTATATGGCCTGCGTTTCCCACCGGGCCGCACATGACAAAGACCGCACGCTTCCGCTTTTGACGAACGCCTCCCCAGCGATTAGCTTCCCTCCATGAAGCTCCGATTGTCACTGGCATGGCTCCTCGCGCTTTCCCCCATCGCTGAAGCTGCGCATTACGTCTCCGTTCGCGGATCCGCCGTCGTCGCCCGCGTCATGGATGCCGCATCCACCGACTTGCTGCGCGACCACGACATCGAATTCCGCGCCGCCACCGATGGCAGCAGCGCCGACGCCATCTACCAGCTCGCCAATAATGTCGTCGAACTCGCCATCTCCGTGCGAATGATTTCCGCCGAGGAGCGTTCCGCCTACCCGGCAAAGCGCTTCATTGAAACCGTCATCGGCCATCAGGCCCTTGTCGTAATCGTCTCCGGTGACGTCTGGAAAGGCGGAGTGAAGGCGCTCACCAAGGAACAACTCCGCGCAATCTACGAGCGCGAGATTCGCAATTGGAAGGAAGTGGGCGGCCCCGATTTGCCCATCACCTATTACAACCGCGAATCCACTCATGGCGTCTGGGATCTTTACATGATGTTTCTCTACGGCGACGTGAGGAAGGCACCCCTCTCGAAATCCGAGGTGATCGACAACCCCGAGGAAACCAAAACCACAATTCAATTCAAGGAAGGGGCCTTTTCCGTGCTCGAGTTTGGAGCCTATAAGGAAGGCAGCGGCGTGCACGCCATCAGCGTCAAGCAACCGGATGGCTCCGTCGTCGCTCCCACCCTGCAGAATATTGCCAACGGGCGGTATGGAGTCGTCCGTCCCCTGGTGATCATCACCGGAAAGCAACCCACCGGCAAACTGCGTGAGATGGTCGATTTCATGAAATCCGAGCAGGGCCAGGCCGCCGTGAAGAAAACATGGAACGTCTCCGCCACCGAACTCGAGGCGGCAAAGAAAGCCGGCGACAGCGAAAAGTAGCACGGCGTTGACGGTTCAGAACTGCACGTTCCAATAACCATAATTGGAATTGTTCTTGATAAGCCCTGCATCCGGACGTATCGGAGGGGCATGGCCAAGCCACATTCTGCCGACGATACCATTCACGGCCACGGGCTTCGGATGACGGAGCAGCGCCGCGCCGTGTTCGACGTAATCATGGC
>JAYUWZ010000637.1:0-3506 GCA_043753265.1 Verrucomicrobiaceae bacterium | reverse complement strand
TGCGTGGGGCCCGAGGCCGGGTTGCTCGGCGAGCGATTGCTGCACGGCAGCGACTTTCCCGTGCCTTGCAGTGGGCTGTGGGCCGCACTGCGCCGCATCGCGCCGTGGGGAGAGTATCGCCGATGGCAAAAGCAGCTCAACGTGGTGGAGCGCGACTACCGCCTGAAACTCGCCATGGGTTTTGGGAGTGAGCATTTTACGCAAGTGTGGAGTCTTCTCCGCCGCTCGTAGTGCCGCCCTCGGCGGTTGCATGGTGGCGGGAATTCGTGCAGAAGCCGTCACCGATATGGCCACTTACATCTACGAGACCATCCCCCAAAAACGCGGCCAGAAGCCGCGCCGTTTTGAAATCGAGCAGAAGATGAGCGACCCCGCGCTCACGCATGATCCGGAGAGCGGACTCCCCGTGCGGCGCATCATCACCGGGGGAAGCTTGATCACGCGAGGCACGGGCATTCTCTCAATGAACCGGCCCAAGCGCCGTTAGCGGCTGGGGCTCACGATTGGGACAGGTCAGCGGCTCTTCCCGACCTGTATCCTTCTAAGGCTTGGCCGGCGGCTCGGCTGCTGGCTTGGGGCCTGCTGCTGGTGCTTCGGTCGGACGCGCGGGCTCTGTGGATTTAGGCTCCGCAGTCGGCGGGACGGCGGCTGGCAGGGACTTGGGTGGAGTGGCCGATGGCTTGTCCCCGGCGGATGGGGGGGCGTTGTCCTTGGCCGGTTTTGGCGTCTCGATGAGGGCGGCGTTGAGTGCGTCGAAATCCCCGGCGGGCATCAGGAAGGTGCCGGCGAGATTTTCGAGCGACGCATGCCACATTTCATCGCGGCTCATGCTGCCGATTTTGAGCTTTGTGATCGATTTGTCGGCGAGGGTGTAGGTCACCACGAGGTTTGGCTTTTCCATTCCGTGCGCGGCGGGATCGGTGGCTCCGGCCCAGCGCACCGCGCGCAGATCCGCAATGGTGTTCACGAGGGACTTCACGGCGTTTTGATTCAGCGTGCCATCGCCTTTTGCGAGCTTCCAGCCCTTGGCGCCATCGGCCACGAGGGACATGGGCATCTGGCCGGTGCGCTCGATCTCGATGGCCACGATATCCTCATGCTTGATGTCGTTGATGCGGAGTGACTGCCAGCGAATGGGGTCCGTCCACAAATCGTCGATCAACTTGGTCGGCACCGCGAAAATGAACGGCTCGTCGGCCAGTTTTGCGTAGCCCGCGTCGGCCTCCATTCGGCCAATCAACAGCTTTGCCTGTTCGCGCTCCCCGGCGTTGGACTCGGGGGTGCCTTCCGAGGAATAGTCGCTGATGGTCACCGTGATCTGTGGCTGGTCGAGGCCGAAGCCTTTCAGGTCGCTGGCGAGGTCGGCGACAAAGCGGGACACCTTCCCGGTCGAAAGATCGGCGAGCAGCTTTGCGGCCACGCCACTGTTGGCAGGCACACTCTTTTTCGAATCGATCCTGCGCACCCACTCCTCGCTGGCCGTGCGTTCCACGAATACTTTTTCCAGCACCACCTTCTCCTTGCCGGGAGACTCAATGGTGATGAGATTCGCCGTCGCATCCTGGATGCGCATGATGTTGCGATCGCGGAGATCATTCGGCTGAAGCTGGATCAGTTTTTCAATAGAACCCGGGACCGTGAAGATGCCGGCGCGGCCGGAGATGCGCACGTAAACCGGCGCGGGGGGCTCGGGCTTCTTGGGTGCTGCCGGAGTGGCGGGAGCCACCTTGGGCTCCTCCTTCTTATCACCCTCCTCCTTTTTCACCACCTTCGCAGCACCGATCTCGAGCACCACGGGGGACTCCGCATCATCAGCGGTAAAGGTAAGCGTGGCGCGGGGCTCATTCAGGCCGAATGCCGCCAGATCCTTGGAATCGCTGAGAAACTCCTGCACCTGTGCGGTCAGTGCGTTTGCAAGCAGATCAGCCACGATTGCGGCATCGGCGCGGGCTTTCAGAGGCTTCGAGATGGACCAGTATCTGCCAGCTTTTCCAATCTCGATTTCGCCCTTGGGCGTCTTGATTCCGACTTTGCGGACATTTTGGGGAAATACATCGGTGAGCGTGCGGCTGCGCCATTCGTTGGGCTTCCGCGCGAGATACTCGCGCACCGAGGTGCGGGCGGTGTAGACGAGATCGCGGCCCTCGACCTTGATGTAATAGGTGCCCTCCAGCACGGTCTCGCTGCCGAGGCTGATTTCCACGGTGCGATCCCCCTCCACTTTCACAGAAAACTCCGGCTTCAGGAGTCCGTAATCCTTGAGCTGCTCTCTTGTCGGAGCCTTCCTGGCCACTGGGATCAGTGTGAGCAAATCGAGGCCGCCCAGCATCGACTTCACGTCGAATTCCTGGGCACGATCCTTGAGAGGCGACTCGATGGTCCAGACGTTGTCCTGCTGCGTCAACTGCATCACTATGTCGCGGCTGCGGATGGTGACCCGGGAAATCTTGTCCTGATCGACCTGGGTAAACGGCTTGGTTTCCGAGTCCTGCTTCTCGCTGGTCGATGGTTTGCCCTTATCCACCCACTTGATGTACGCGAGCATGCCTGCAACGAGCAGGAGCATGATGATGGTGTTGCGCAGTTTCATTGCAGCTTCACCTCCCCAGCGGAATCCTCCGAGCGGGGAGTGGTCCAGTGAACGAGCCCCAGCGTGGCCGCCCAAAGCGCAAGGGCCACGGAAAGGATGACGATGGAAAGCGTGATGAGATTCCTCCCATGACGCCACCAGATGTAGTAAAGGCCAAACAGCCCGACCGCGGACGGAAGGCCGAGAATGAGCGCGAGCCCCAGGCTTGCGATCTGGCCGTCGGAAAGATTCACGTCATTCATCGGCTTTTCCTTGGCAGGAACATCGATGAGCGTGTCCCGGCTCAGGAGCCAGTTCACGGAATTCACCAGTAGATCCCGCAACGCCGGGGAAATCCGCAAGCCGGGGTCGCTAAGGTGCTCGCCATTGCCCACCACCACCAGCCGTGGCGTTTGCAATTTCACCTGGGGATCCCGGGCGGCTCCCTTCTCCACCGCCACGGCGAGCGCCAGCGGCCCCTTGCGATCCTTTGGCCCAAGCGTCGGTTTGGCGCTTTCGAGATTGCGGTCCGATTCGCCCCACCAATCCGAGTGCGAGGCCACCAGCGGCACGAAGGTGATATCGCCATTCTGAAGCATTGAGGGCACCGGGCCGAGGGACTGGGATTCATCGATGAAGCCCACGAGCATGTTTAGGAGCCCATTGCAAATGGGTGACCCGGGATAAAACTGGCCCTCCGCAGGGTGGATGGTCGTTTTTCTCACCACTCCCTCGATGAGATTTTCGCTGACTTTGATGACCACATCATTGCGAAGCTCGACGCCCTTGGTGGCGACCCATTTGGTGAGGCGCTCCGTCTTGGAGCTGGGCCCCATGCGCCAGATAGATGCGACCATTCCGCGCCCAATACTCATCGAGCAATTGCGCGTCGCGCTCCGTGATGTCCAGCTTGGGATTGGCAATAATCAGGGCACCG